>VGJG01000455.1 GCA_016867615.1 Candidatus Aminicenantota bacterium
CCTGGGCCGCGGTGACGTAGGAGATCAAGCGGACGAAGATTGCGGCGAGGACATAGGACAGGCTGAAGACGACGGGGAACAGGGAGTCGTCCTTGACGACGTGACAGACGAAGACGAACAGGACCGCTGCGGCGACGGAATAGAAGACGGCGGGCGCGGCGTGCAGGCTTATGGTGTTTCTCTCACGCAGGAGATTGAGGACCGTGAAGAGAACGAGTGAGATCGCCTGCCCGGCCATGACTCCGAAAATCCATCCCAGCGCCGGGAAGAAGTTGAACCCGTATTCTTTCGTCCTGAAATGATCGACGAACTGCTTTACCAAGGCGGTCCTCCTTTCCTTCCCGGCCCCGCCGGCTGAGGGGGATGTTAGTCCATCACCCCGCCGAAATCAACACGGCATCGCGTCCGCTTCACGGCGGGGCGTTTTTCTCCCCGCCTCATTGACTTCATCCGCAGCCGGGGTTTATCATCGATTCTTGATTTTTTCAGGCGCATCGCCGAAGGAGGAGCCATGAACACCAACCCCGCCCCCGGGCTCAGAAGGGCCCTGGCCCTGCTGGCCGCCCTCTGCCTCGTCTCCGGACTCGGTCTCGGCCAGGAAAAGCCGCAGCCGCCGCTGGCCGAGAAGATCGTCAAGGAGCTGACCATCCACGGCCAGACCCGCATCGACGAATACTACTGGCTCAACGAACGGGAAAATCCCCGGGTCATCGACTACCTCAAGGCCGAGAACGCCTACGCCGACGCCCTGATGCGGCACACCGAGCCGCTTCAGGAAAAGCTCTACACCGAGATGGTCGGCCGCATCAAACAGACCGACATGTCCGTCCCCTATTTCGAGAACGGCTACTGGTACTACACCCGTTTCGAGGCCGGCAAGGACTACCCCCTCTATTGCCGCAAGGCCAAGACCCTCAAGGGCCGCGAGGAAATCCTCCTCGACGGAAACGCCATGGCCGCCGGCCACGGCTACTTCAACATCGGCGGCGCGTCCGTCAGCCCGGACAATGCCGTCCTGGCCTACGGGGTGGACACCGTCTCGCGGCGCCAGTACAAGCTCTACTTCAAGAACCTCAAGACCGGCCGCCTCTACCCCGAGGTCCTGACCATGACCGCCGGGTTCGCCGTCTGGGCCGCCGACAGCCGGACCGTGTTCTACCCCGTCATCGACGAGACGCTGCGCCTGTACAAGATCCGCCGCCACGTCCTGGGCACGCCCGCCGACGAGGACGTCGAGGTTTTCCACGAGACGGACGAAACCTTCAGCGTCTCAGTCGACGACAGCCGCTCCCGAAAATACATCTTCCTACACTCCCACAGCACGCTGACGACCGAGAGCCGCTTCATCGACGCCGCCCGGCCCGGCGACGAATTCCGGGTCTTCCTCCCCCGGGCGCGGGGCCACGAATACCAGGTCGACCATCTGGGAGATGCGTTCTTCATCCGGACGAACGACGGGGCGCCCAACTTCAAGCTCATGACCGCCGCTCCCGGCCGGACAGCCAAGGAAGAATGGCGCGAGCTCATCCCCCACCGGCCCGACGTCTATCTCCAAAGATTCTCCCTGTTCAACGACTTCCTCGTCCTCAGCGAGCGCCGGGGCGGACTGAACCAGATCCGGGTCATCCCCCGTGGAGAACAGGAGGGCTACTATCTGGAGTTCCGGGACAAGGCCTACATGGCCTTCCCCACGCCGACCCCCGAACCGGCGACCGCCCTCCTGCGCTACACCTACACCTCGCTCACCACCTCTCCGACGGTCTATGAGTACAATATGAAGACCCGGGCGCAGACCGTCCTCAAGCAGCAGGAGGTCCTGGGAGGTTACCGGGCGGACGACTACGAGACCGAGCGCCTGGCGGCGCCCGTCTACGACGGCACGCTCGTCCCCGTCTCGGTCGTCTACAAAAAAGGCGCCCGCGACGGCGGCCCCGCGCCGCTCCTCCTCTACGGCTACGGATCC
>VGJG01000456.1 GCA_016867615.1 Candidatus Aminicenantota bacterium
GATTCGCCGGTTTCGGAGGACTCATTCATGGACATTTCCCGCCGCGGAAAGACCATCCAAGCTTCCCCCATCCGCAAGTTCAAGCCCCTGGCCGACGCCGCCGTCGCCCGGGGCCTCAAGGTCTATTTCATCAACATCGGCGACCCGGACATCCCCACGCCCCAGCCCATCCTGGACGCCGTCCACGGGTTCGAGCAGAAGATCCTGAGCTACGGGCCGGCCCAGGGATTCCTCGAGCTCCGGCAGGCCGTGGCCGCCTATTTCGGGTCGTACAACATCCCCCTGACCGAGGACAACGTCATCGTCACCACCGGCGGCTCGGAGGCCGTTCTCTTCGCCTTCTGCGTCGCGGCCGACCCCGGCGACGAGGTCATCATCCCCGAGCCCTTCTACACCAACTACAACGGGTTTGCCTCGATCGCCGATATCAAGGTCGTCCCCCTGACCCTCAAGGCCGAGGACGGGTTCCGCCTGCCGCCGTCCGCGGAGTTCGAGGCGCGCATCACCCCCCGCACGCGGGCCGTCGTCCTCTGTTCGCCCAACAACCCCACGGGCACGGTCTACACCCCCGAGGAGTTGGAGCGGGTCGGGACCTTGGCCAAGAAGCACGGGCTCTTCCTCATCGGCGACGAGGTCTACAAGGAATTCACCTACGACGGCCTCGTTCACAAGAGCATCCTCGAGCTCCCCGGCCTGGAGGACAACGTCATCGTCACCGACTCGGTCTCCAAGAGGTTTTCCTGCTGCGGGGCGCGCATCGGGGCATTCATCACCCGCAACTGCCGGGTGTTCGACGCCGCCCTGCGCTTCGCCCAGGCCCGGCTCTGTCCGCCGTCGATCGAGCAGCAGGCCGCCCTGGCCGCCTACCGCATGGGCATCGGCTTCTTCGAGCCCATCCGGCAGGAATACGAGCGGCGCCGGAACGTCCTCTTCGAGGGCGTGTCCGCCATTCCCGGGGCGATGGTCCGCAAGCCGCAGGGCGCTTTCTACATGGTCGTCAAGCTGCCCATCAAGGACGCCGACCATTTCGTTACCTGGATGCTGAGCGAGTTCGCGCTCGACGGGCAAACGGTCATGGTCGCGCCCGGCCCGGGGTTTTATTCCACCCCGGGACGGGGCCTGGACGAGGTCCGGATGGCCTACGTCCTCAATGAAAAGGACCTGAAAGAGGCGGTCCGTGTTCTGCGGGCCGGGCTGGAAAAATACCGACGGCTCTTTCCCTGAGGCCGACGGCTCGACGGACGGACGCGCTCTCCCCCCGGAGGGCCTGAAGGCCGAGGCGGAAGGTGAGTTGCATACGAGGTGTTCGATGGCGCCTGGTGCGGGAAGGAAGACTTGGGGCGGGATCGTCTTCCAGGCCGCCCTTCTGTCCGCGGCCGCCGCGGCGTTCGGCCTGGCGGTTAACGGCGGACACATCGCGGATTATTTCCGCGGGGAATACCGCCTGGCTTTCGCCGAGGGCGCGGCCGCGGAAGACCCCGTCCTCATCAATTTTCCGGAAGCCGCGGACTTGTTCGAGTCCGGCCAGGCGGTTTTCATCGACGCCCGAACGCCGGAGGAATTCGATGACGGCCGCATCGCCGGCGCGATGAACGTCCCCCTCTTCGACCCCGGGTCGGACATGATCTGGGAAAGCCTGGGATTGCCCCGGGAGGCCCTGATCGTGGCCTATTGCTCGGGCGACCTCTGTCAGGACAGCCTGATCCTGGGCCGGCGGCTCATCAGGCGGGGCTGGCCGAACATCAGGGTCTATGTCGGGGGCTGGGAGGAATGGAGCGCGGCCGGACTTCCCGTGGAGAGGGGGCGATGAGCCTCAACCGCTGGGTTCTGCCGGCGTTCCGGGCGGCCGTCGGAGGCGTGTTCCTCTGGGCCGGGATGCTCAAGGTGCTCGACCCCCTGGCCTTCGCCCGCGGCATCGAAGCCTACCGCGTTTTTCCGCGCCCCGCCGCCTTTTTCCT
>VGJG01000457.1 GCA_016867615.1 Candidatus Aminicenantota bacterium
CGAGAGCTCCTCCCCGCCCTTTCGGCCCGGAGCGTTGGCCATGCGTCGGCGATTTGTATATAATTAAATGAAAGAGGTTCACGCCCATGCCCATCTATGAGTACCAGTGCCTGGACTGCAAGCACGAATTCGAGACCATGCAGAAGGCCAGCGACCCCCCCGAGAAAAAATGCCCCAAGTGCGGCGGCCGCCTGTCCAAGGTCATCTCCGCCCCCGCGCTCCAGTTCAAGGGCGGCGGCTGGTACATCACCGACTATGCGCGCAAATCGGAGGGCGCGAAAGGCGCCAAGGAATCCAAGGACAAAGGGGCGGAGGACGCTCCCAAAAAGACCGAGGAGAAAAAGAGCGAGCCGTCCCCGGCGGCGAAGAAAGACTGACGGTCGCCGATGAGGATCCTGGTCCGCGTCCCCACCTGGGTGGGCGACTGCCTCCTCGCCCAGCCCGCTCTCGAATCGCTCCGTCGCAGCCGTCCCGGGGCGGACATATGGCTCCTGGGCCCCGCTTGGGTCCGCGACCTCTTCCCCCCGAAAAAGCTCGCCGCGGGCGTCATCCCCCTGGGCGAGACGGGCTCGCTCCGCGGGCTGCGGCGCGCCGCCCGGACGCTGAGGGCGGCCCGCTTCGACGCCGGGCTCCTGCTGACCAACTCCTTCGGCTCGGCGCTGCTCTTCGCCCTGGCCGGCATCCCCGAGCGGTGGGGCTACCGAAGGGACGGCCGCGGCTTCCTCCTGACCCGCGGAGTCCGCGCCGAGACGAACGGCGCGCCGCGTCATCAGCTCGAATACTACCTCGACCTCGTCCGGGGGCTGGGCATGACGCCCGCCCCGGCCCGGGTCCGGCTGCGTCTCTCCGCCCGGGAAACGAGGGCGGCCGGGGCGGCGCTCGAGGCCCTGGGCGTCGACCTCTCCCGCCCGGTGGTCGTCCTCTCCCCGGGCGCGTCCTACGGCCCGGCCAAGCGATGGCCGGCCGAGCGGTTCGCCGCCCTGGGCGCGCTCTTCCAAAAAAAGAACCGGGCGGAGATCGTCATCACCGGCTCCGCCGGGGAGCGGGAGCTCGCCGGGCGGGTGGCCGCGCTCCTGCCGCGCCGGGCGGCCGTGCTCGCCGGGCTGACCGACCTGCGCCGCCTCCTGGCCGTCCTGTCGCGGGCCTCTCTCGTCGTCAGCAACGACAGCGGGGCGATGCACCTGGCCAACGCCCTGCGCGTTCCGGTGACGGCCGTTTTCGGGCCGACCGACCCGGCCGCCACCCGGCCCTACCACCAGCCGTCCGTGGTGCTCAAGAAAGACGTCGCCTGCTGGCCCTGCCTCTACCGGGAATGCCCCTACGACCATCGCTGCCTGACCTCGATTACGCCCGAGGAGGTTTACGCCGCGGCCCGGATGTTCCTGCCGTGAAAAAGAGGGCCGTCTTCCTCGACCGCGACGGGACGATCAACGACGACGTGGGCTACCCCGGCTGCTACGGACAGGCGGCCGTATTTCCCCACAGCTTCGACGCCGTGCGCAAGATCAACCTGGCCGGCTGGCTGGCCGTGGTCGTCACCAACCAGTCCGGCGTCGGCCGGGGTTATTTCACCGAGGACGCCCTGCGGGAGATCCACAGCCGCATGACCGAGGACTTCGCCGCGCACGGAGCGCGGATCGACGCGATCTACTACTGCCCCCATTACCCCCTGTCCTCCGATCCGCGTTACCGCCGGGACTGCCGCTGCCGCAAGCCGCGGCCCGGGATGGGGCTCCGCGCCGCGCGCGACCTGGACATCGACCTCGCCGGGTCGTATATGGTCGGCGACAAGGTCGAGGACGTCGCGTTCGGCCGGGCCGTCGGCGCCGTGCCTGTCCTGGTGCGGACAGGCTACGGCCGCGAGTCCGAGAGGCGGCTCCGGGCCGCGGGGACGCCGCCCGCCCATGTCGGCGCCGACCTTCTCGCGGCCGTGGACTGGATCCTGGAGGACGGAC
>VGJG01000458.1 GCA_016867615.1 Candidatus Aminicenantota bacterium
CAGCGCCGGCTTCGCTGATCGCGGCGGCCGGCGGCGCGCATTTGCACAATCACAGATCTCAAGAGGAGGTGACGATGAAAAGCATTCTGCGCGGTGAGGTAGAGGCGCGCCTGTCCTCGATCGAATCCGCCTTCTTGTCGACACCGGAAAACGACGGAAACCGCAGGGCCTATGCGGATATCCTCTACAAGGCGGGCCTCATGAAACAGGCGAATGAGGTCATCGCGCCCCTGGCGGGGATCGACGCCGTCGATATCGACGACGTACGGCTCGGCGCCAGCCTGGCGTACCTGCTGGGAGACTACCCGAAAGCCGAAGCGCTGTTCGGCAGGCGCAAGGAAATCGCTCCGCCCGGCTCCGACGCCCGGTCAGCCGCCCTGGAGGGCCTGGCCCTGACGTACTATCAGACCAACCGTTACGAGCAGGCCAAGGATCTCGATCTTTCGAAAGCCGACAAGAAGGCCCACAACGATGACTCCCTAGTGACCTTCATGAAGAGCTTCCCCGGAGCGCCTTATCGGCTGAAATGGGCGTCTTCCGAGAAAACAGCGCGCCTGCCCATCATCAACGACTTCGCTCCGGCGGGCGCGCTGCCGCTGGTCAGGCTCAAGGTAAACGGCCGGGCCGTGGAGCTCATTTTGGACACCGGCGGCGACCGGCTCTACATCGACGAGCGGGTCGCCCGCAGGATCGGCATCCGGACCCTGGCGACGCGGAAAGCGAAATACGCGTACACCGGGGGAAAAACCGTGAAGGAGCCGCTCGGCGTCGCCGCGTCCGTCGAGATGGATGCGGTCACCCTGGAGAATGTCCCCGTGATCGTCGCCAGGTGGACGGCGCTGGGATTGACCGGCGACGGCGTGATCACCACCCAGATTCTCAAACAGTTTCTGACCACCGTGGACTATGATCGCCGGGAAATCATCTTTCGGGAAAGAAGCGAAGCGGGCCGGCAGGAAATGCTCGACAGCTTCGCGGGCGATCCCGTGCGCCTGCCCTTCTGGATGGCGGCCACGCATCTGATGTTCACCAGGGGCCGCATCAACGGCCGCACGTTGAATTACTTCGTGGACTCCGGCCTGGCGATGAGCATGCCGTTGGTGGTGACCGACGAAACGGTGGAGGACCTTGGCCTGAGCGATCGAAAGACGAAAATCGAAGGAACACCGTACTTCTGGGTGCCCATCGATTCCCTTGGAATGGAAGGCCTTCAAAGCGGCGCGACGCAGGCGCTCGGCAATATCCTGGTCGAGAAGGACTCGTATTGGGGGCTCGGATTCCTGGCCGATGCGCTGATCTCGCATCAATACTTGCGCCACCTCGGGTCGTGGACCATCGACTTTGATGCGATGAGCTATTACTTCCCGCCCGATGCGCCGGAGCGGGCAAAGCGCTCCTCGGGCGGAAGATAAGACGGGATATGCCGCCGCGGAAAGTCACTTGCGGAATGAGCGGTCGTCGCGTTGGCGCTCGCGATCGGGCATGAGGAGGACGTTTTTCTCGATGAGGTCGGCCCCAAGCCGGATGGGGATTCTGGCCGAGTGGTAGCCCGGCGCCCAGATGCGCAGTGTGTAATTTCCGGGTTCGAGGAGGCGGATGAACCAACCTGTCTCCGGACGGGTCGTTCGGGGCCGAATGAAGTCAAAGTCGTCGATTTCGATGATGGAGACAAACGCTTCCAGCGGCAAGCGGGTCCTTTTATCAAGAATCCGGCCCGCGACGCCCGGGCCGCGGAGCCGGTCCAGCAGGAAGAAAAGACCCTCCAGGTTCGTCTCGACGATGCGGTCAACAACGGCTTTGCCGAAGGGGATGAAGGACGTACCGGTTTCGACCAGGAATTCCAGAGTCCCGAGCGTCGCATACATCCAGGGCGGACTCTGGTTGGCGGCGGTCTGCCGACCGTGGGCATAGGATCCTGTTCCCTCCTGGTTTTGAATCT
>VGJG01000459.1 GCA_016867615.1 Candidatus Aminicenantota bacterium
CAGCTCTCGGAGCTGCCCGAGGGCCGCGTGGTGAAGGTCGTCAACTCCGAGGAGTTCTCCGAAAAGATCCCCGTCCCGCCGACGCACAAGGCGCTGGTCAGAACCGGCCAGTGGGTCGACAGCGGCACCCCCGTCCTGGGAGTGAAGAAGATCGCCCTCGCCAAAGCGGCCAGGGAGAACACCCAGATCGCGCACCCCGACGAGATCGTCTGCTCCGCCTCCGGCATGGTGACGGTCTCGGGAGGCGTCGTGTCCATCTCGTGGACCGAGGAGGAGGAGCGCGAGTACCTCGTCTCAGCCGCCGCACACATCCTCGTCAGAGACGGAGAGGAAGTCGGCGTCGGCCAGGCCCTCACTTCCGGCCCCAAGAACCCCCAGGACATCCTCCGGATCGAAGGGCACGAGGCGGTCCAGCGCTACCTCATCGACGAGGTGCAGGGCGTCTACCGCTCACAGGGAGTGAGCATCCATGACAAGCACATAGAGGTGATAATCCGCCAGATGCTCCGCAAGGTGCGCGTCGAGGCGCCCGGCGAGACAGAGCTGCTTCCCGGCGAGCTCATCGACCGGAACGAGTACGAAAAGGTCAATAGCAGCATCCTGGCAGAGGGCGGCGAACCCGCCACCGCCAGCCCCGTGCTTCTGGGCGTTACGAGGGCGTCCCTGAGCACCAACAGCTTCCTGGCTGCCGCGTCGTTCCAGGAAACCGCCCGGGTGCTCGCCGAGGCCGCGGTGAACGGGGCCGTCGATCACCTCAACGGCCTCAAGGAAAACGTCATCATCGGGCGCCTGATTCCGGCCCGCCTCGACCGCTCGGCCGAAGGGCGCGAGAAACTCGGCCTGGCCGAACTCGGCGAGAGGATACGCGGCACCCTCACCGGCCTGACGCAGCCTCCCGCGACATTCGAGGAGGCGCTCGCCGCAATCGGGGGACGCCCCTTCGGGGCCGGCTTCGACGGCGACGGCGACGGCGAGGGCCTCAAGCGCCGGGACGTCGCCGCGGCCGCCTCGGCCCTTCGGGGAGAGGGCTCCGAGAATTGGGCCGACGACGAGGCGGCGCTGGCCGCCGAACGGCTCATGGGGGCCGACGCGGATGAAGACGAAGCCGAGTCCGACGACTGGGACGACTTGTCCGACGAAGACGACTGGGACGAGGACGGCGCGGAGGAATCCGGGGAGGAGGAGGAATAGGCAGCAGCCGGACCGTTTCCAGCCCCCGCTCCTGATGTGGCCTCGTATACAATGCGCGGGTTCCCCGCGCACGTCGTCCGGCGCGGGACGCAGCGCCTCCTTTCGTTCGCGGGCGGTTAGCTCAGTTGGCTAGAGCGCAGCGTTGACATCGCTGAGGTCGAAGGTTCGAATCCTTCATCGCCCACCATCCGCTCTCGTTTACGCGGGGGCGCCACACGTTCGGAGCGTCCCGATGGAATCGGGAAGGTCGAAGGTTCGAATCCTTCATCGCCCACCATCCGCTCCCGTTTATGCGGGGGCGCCACACGTTCGGAGCGTCCCGATGGAATCGGGAAGGTCGAAGGTTCGAATCCTTCATCGCCCACCGCTCGCTCCTCTCTCTTGGATGCCCGCGCCCGGCCGCAAAGAGGCGCTCCGGGCGCGCGGCCGCCTCTCACGCGACACGGCGACTACGGGGGCGCGCCCCCGCGCCTAGGGGAGCGCGCCCCTTCCTCCGACACCGCCTCACACCGCGACTGAACGGCGCGGGCCGTCCACTGACCCGGCCCCGCCCCGGCCGGTAGCACCCCGGAGGCCGACGGCCGGGCCCGTGCCAGCGTGCACCCGGCGCAGGCCACCGGGACCAGGGACACCGAGAGGACAGACATGCCCAGCCCCAGTGTGGACCCAAAGCTCAGCGACCTGCGCGAGCGCATGCGCCATTCCGCAGCACACGTCTTGGCCGAAGCCGTGATGAAACTGT
>VGJG01000460.1 GCA_016867615.1 Candidatus Aminicenantota bacterium
TAAGTATGGCGAACTTCAAGAAGAAAAAAGGGATTATCGGGATTCTCACGGGCGGCGGGGATGTCCCGGGGCTCAACCCGGCTATCCGGGCCGTCACCATCCGGGCCATCCATGAGGGGTATGAGGTCATCGGCATCCGCCGGGGCTGGGCCGGACTGGTTGAGATTGATAGAGATGCGGAGGCCGAGAACTCGGAATGCTGCCTTGTCCTGACTGAAGAAATCGTCAACAAAATCGGGCGCACGGGCGGCACTTTCCTCCATACCTCACGCACCCGTCCCAGCCACGTGCCCGATGTCAATGTGCCGGCGCATCTTCGGGACAAATACAAAGAAAAATTCAACGACCTCACTGACGAGGTAATGAAGAACCTGGAGTTCCTCGGCATCGACACCCTCATCCCTATCGGAGGCGATGACACCCTGAGTTACGCTGTCTCGCTCCATCAGAAGGGGGTCAAGGTCATCGCCATTCCCAAGACGATGGACAACGACGTGCCCGGGACCGATTATTGCATCGGGTTCAGCACGTGCGTCACCAGGACGATCAGCCTGACCCACGCCCTGAGGACGACAGCCGGGTCGCACGAGCGCTTCCTCGTCATCGAGGTCTTCGGCCGTTACGCGGGGTATACGGCGCTGCTCCCGACGATGGCCGGAGCCGCCAACCGCTGCCTGATTCCCGAGCATCCGTTCAACATGGAGCGCCTCTGCGAACTGCTGACCGAGGACCGGGCCGAGAACCCGAGCCTCTATTCGGTCGTCCTGGTCTCCGAAGGCGCCATGCCTGAGGGCGGCGAGATGATTTTTGCAAGTGAAGAGAAAGACATGTACGGCCACAAGAAGCTTGGGGGCATCGGCGATTACGTTTCCGACCAGCTAAAAAATTTATCCCCCAGGTATAATCTCGGGAGGCGCATCAACGTGATCAACCAGAAGCTGAGCTACCTGGTGCGCTGCGGCGACCCGGACGCCGTGGATTCAATCGTCCCCATGGCGTACGGCAACCTGGCTCTGGACCTCATCCTCGGGAATAAGTCTGGCCGGATGGTCTGCCTGAGAAACGGCGAGTACGACAGTGTTCCGATCGAGATCGTCATCAGCCGGAAAAAAGCGGTCGATGTGGACAAATATTACGACGGCGACCGGCTGCGGCCGCTTTATAAAAGCTTCTTCCAGAAGCCGCTTTTCATCATGACCAGCGAGTAGCTGCAATCTCTCCCTACTGTGCAGGCGCCTGGAAGGTCTGAAGGCGGTTGTTATCCCTCTCCACGACATAGACGATGCCCCGGCTGCTCACAGCCACCGCGGCGGGCGCGGCCATCTGCCCCTCGGCCGTGCCCTGAGATCCCCACTGGGTGACAAACCGGCCGTTCTGATCAAATTTCAGGATCCGGTGGTTGCCGGCATCGGCGACGTAGATATGGTCATGGGAATCCACCGCCACGCCGAGCGGCCTGTTCAACTCCCCCTCTCCAATACCGGGTTTCCCCCAAGCCCGGATGAACTCGCCCTCGGCGGTGAATTTCTGAATTCGGGCTCTGTCAACGACGATGACTTCGTTTTTCCTGTTGACCGCAACGGCAACGGGAGCGGTAAATTCGCCCTCTCCTGTTCCCTTTTTTCCCCAGGTTTTTTTGAGGCCTCCCTGGGCTGAGTACTTGACGATACGGCCATTCCCGGTGTCTGCCACATAGACATCGTCATTTCGGTCGATGGCGATGCCGGAGGGGTTCAGGAACTCGCCCGCGCTTGAGCCTTGCTTGCCCCACTTCGTGGCGAACTTGCCGTTCTTGGTGAATTTCGTCACGCAGGCATTCTTGGCGTCGGTGATGTAGACATATCCCTGGCTGTCTATGGCGATGCCTGTCGGCTCCCGGAGAACCCTGAATTCTTTCCCGGCCTCCCCCCAGTTGCTCTGAAAACGGCCTT
>VGJG01000461.1 GCA_016867615.1 Candidatus Aminicenantota bacterium
CCGGCGGGAGAACAGGTCCTGGCAACGGCCCTCTCCGGGAAATTGGCGGGCTTCAACTCCCGCACCGGAAAGGAGACCGGCTTTTTCCAGGCCGAGGGCGGCTTCAGGGCCAACCCGGTCTGGGCCAAACCCTGGGTTCTGGCCCCTGTCGCGGACAGGGAGAGCAGGAGCGAGGAGCTCCTGTTCCTTAAAAGGCAGCCTCCGGTCGCCCTGAACGCCTCCAGGCCCTCCCCCGTCAAGCCGGGCGAGGAGGTCGTGTTCACCGCTTCCGCCACGGGCTTCACGAAACCCAGCTTCGAGTTCATCCTCAAATCCGACGGACGGGAACTTATCGTGCAAGCGGCTTCGACCGGCGTTTCCTGGACATGGCATCCTGAAGAGGAGGGCGACTATCGGGTTGCCGTCCGCGTCGCCCAGGAAGGGGGCGAGTCGGAGGAGGCGGAATTGGAGATCCGGGTCGTCCGCTGAGCGAAAGGAGCAAGCGATGGACAGGAAGGAAGCCCTGGAATTGCTGCGGCAGCATCTCAAGAAGCCGAACCTGGTCAAGCATTGCTTGGCCGTGGAGGCCTGCATGCGGGCCATGGCATCCCGGCTCGGACAGGACCCCGATCCCTGGGCCCTGGCCGGCATCCTGCACGACCTGGACTACGAGGTCACGGAGAAAAGTCCGGATCTTCACACGACCGAGACGGTCAAAATTCTGGAGGCCGGGGGTATTCCTCCCGAAGTCATTCACGCCGTTCAGGCCCACGCCGGCAAGGTTCCCTGCCAAAGCCCCATGGACTGGGCCATTTATACCATCGACCCCCTGACGGGTTTGATCATCGCCGCGACGCTCATGCACCCGGAAAAAAAGCTCGCCGCGGTGGACCTGGCCTTCGTTCAGAACCGCTACAAGGAGAAGGGGTTCGCCCGCGGCGCGCGGCGCGAGGAGATCGAGCAATGCCGGAACCTCGGCCTCGAGCTTCCGGAGTTCATCGACGCCTGCCTCAAGGCCATGCAGGGCATTTCCGCCGACCTCGGGTTATAAGCCCGATCCGGATACGTCATCCGGCCGCATTCAGAACTTCAAGAGAAGGGGTCCGAGAGAAATGAACGCCATGCAGGCGGCGAGAGAAGCGGCCAGGATATCCCGGAACTTGCCGACGGACAGGAACTCGCGCCCGTGGGGGGAGGATTTCCATCGGGAAAACATCCTTTCGACGGACAGGCCGGCGAAATAAGCCAGCATGGGCAGGATGGGGAGAGCGTGCCTGGCGACTACATGGTTGATCAAGAAAACGCCCAGGTGATAAAGGATGAAAAGGCAAAAAAGAACCGCTGGGTTCTTCCGGCTGAAAGTCATGTAAGCCAGACCGGCCGCGCCGGCGATTAGAAGAAATCCATGGAAGGCATAAGCCCATAAGCGAAGAATGCCGGCGATAGCCGGCGCCTCGAACGAATAGGCGTGCAGTTCGCCGCCGGCCAATTGCGTGGTGAAGAAAGTTTTCACGCTGAAAACCCGGAAGTATTGTTTCGACACCTGGTTGATGAGCACGTTCCCAGGACCGTCCTGTCTGATCTTCTCCAGGATCCTGGCTTTCGTGATTTTGTTCCTCGTCCAAATGTCCGGTCCGGTATTTAAGTATTCCCCCATCATCCGCCCGGTGTCGTCATCATAGAAATGCCGGCCTTTATCGGAAAGGCCCGCCCAGACGCTGAACACGGAGCTGTCGGGGAGGGAAAAACGACCGTGATGCCGCCAGGTGTTCAGCGCGAGAGGAAAGACCGTGAGCAGGAGAACGAGGACTCCGACAGTCGAGAGTTTGAGCTTTCTTTGGAAGGGAATTTTGTCGGCGGAAATAAGAAGAGCCACTAAAAGAACCGGCAGGAAAAGCTTGAGAAGGTGTTTCGTGTTCAAGGCCAGGCCGAAGAGTGCGC
>VGJG01000462.1 GCA_016867615.1 Candidatus Aminicenantota bacterium
CGCGGCTCGAAGACGAGCTCAAGAAAGTCGCGATTTCCCTCAAGTACGGCGCCGACGCCCTCATGGACCTGAGCACGGGCGGCGACCTCCGCAAAATCCGGCGCCGCATCCTCAGCCGCTCCCCTATCCCCCTGGGCACGGTTCCTATCTACCAGGCGGCCATTGAGGCCATCGACAGGCGCGGCTCGATCGTTAAAATGACCGAGGACGACCTTTTCGCCACGATCGAGGCCCAGGCTCAGGAGGGCGTCGATTTCATGACGGTCCACTGCGGCCTCACCCAGAAGGCAATCGGCCGGCTCCGCAACCAGGGCCGTGTCGCCGATATCGTATCGCGGGGAGGCGCTTTCCATTTAGCCTGGATGCTCCATCATGACAAGGAAAATCCGCTCTATGCCGGCTACGACCGGCTCTTAGACATCGCCAGGCGCTACGACATCACCCTGAGCCTCGGGGATGGGCTGCGGCCCGGTTCGATTATAGACGCCACAGACCGGCCCCAGGTCGAAGAGCTCCTGACACTGGGCGAGCTCGTCAAGCGGGCCCAGGAGGCCGGCGTCCAGGTCATGGTGGAGGGGCCAGGCCATATCCCGCTCGACCAGGTGGAGATGAACGTCAAACTCCAGAAGCGCGTCTGCCAGGAGGCGCCGTTCTATGTGTTGGGCCCGCTCGTCACGGATATCGCTCCTGGCTACGACCACCTTGTTTCGGCTATCGGGGGGGCGATTGCGGCGGCGGCGGGGGCCGACTTCCTCTGCTACGTGACCCCGGCTGAACACTTAGGCCTCCCCACGGTCGAGGACGTGCGGGATGGCCTCATCGCCTCGAAGATCGCTGCCCACGCCGCTGACATCGTCAAGGGCGTCAGGGGCGCCCTCGAGCGTGACCTCAAGCTCAGCCGGGCGCGGAAGCGCCTCGACTGGGAGGCCCAGAAGAGACTTGTCATCGACCCCCATAAATTCGCGGAAATCCGGAAACGCAGGAGATCCAGGACAAAGGCCTGTTCCATGTGCGGCGAATACTGCGCCATGCGTATCGTCAGCAAGTTCCTCAATTCCCGTGGAAAGGCCGATGACTTCTGCTTTTAAAACTGCCGCGAAAAGGCTGCTTTTCGGGACCGCCGGCGTTCCCCTCTCGACGCCCGTTTCGACGACGCTTGCCGGCATCGCGCATGTCCAGAGGATGGGGCTCGACTGCCTGGAGGTCGAGTTCGTCAAGGGGGTCAAGATGGGGAGCGACACAGCCGGAGAGATAAGGAAAAAGGCCGAAGCGCTCAACATCCGGCTGAGCGCCCACGCCCCTTACTACATCAACCTCAATTCGCCCGAGCCTGGGAAAAGGCTGGCCAGCCAGGAACGGCTGACGGCGACGTGCCGGGCCGCCGCGCTCTGCGGCGCTCACGATGTCGTCTTCCACGGCGGCTATTACGGGCACAGCTCTCTTGAAGACACCTACGAGGCCGTCAAAGCCGGGGTTCGGGAAATCCTGTCCCTCCTCAGGGCAGAAAAGAACCCGGTGACCCTGCGCATCGAGACGATGGGGAGGAGGGCGCAGTTCGGTTCGCTCGACGAGGTGTTGTTCCTGTGCCGCGAGGTGGAGGGGCTCCAGCCCTGCCTCGATTTTTCGCACATCCACGCCCGGGAGGGAGGGGCAAACTCCTACCGGGATTTCCAGCGCATCCTGAAAAAGGTGGCGAAGAAGCTGGGCGAGGAAGCACTCAAGGGCCTTCATATCCATATCTCCGGCGTGCTTTACGGCGGCAGGGGCGAAATCAAGCATCTCGACCTCCGGGATTCGGATTTCCATTATGATAGCTGGGTGCGGGCGCTCAAGGACTGCGGGGCGGCCGGCATGGTCATCTGCGAGAGCCCGAATCTGGAGACCGACGCCCTGATGCTCAAAAACCTCTATGGTT
>VGJG01000463.1 GCA_016867615.1 Candidatus Aminicenantota bacterium
GGCTTGTCAAAAGGCGATGATGCCGTGAACCGCGACGCTTGACTAATTAGTATCATATTAGTATCATAATGCCGCCTAAAATCCGCGAACTTATCATTGCCCTGGAAAAGGCGGGCTTTATCGATCGCGGAGGCAAAGGAAGCCACAGAAATTTCATGCATCCCTCGGGAGCGGTCCTGACTCTCTCGGGCCGACGGGGAGACGACGCCAAGGCTTATCAGGTCAAACTGGTTAAGGAAAAACTCAAAGAAATCCTTCAATGAAAACAAGAGATCAATACCTGAAGTTAGTGAGATGGTCGGAAGAGGACGGCTGTTATATCGGCTCCGTTCCTGGTTGGATTGGAGACTGCTGCCATGGGAACAAGGAAGAAGTCGTCTATGCCGAGCTTTGCCGTATCGTCGATGAATGGATCAGGATCTACCGCAAAGACAACCGCCCTCTTCCTCCGCCGACCAACCGGGACTATTCCGGAAAATTCGTCCTCCGCATCGGCCCGGACTTGCACCGCGCGCTGGCCCTGAGGGCTCTCGGCCTAGGAGAAAGCTTGAACGCCTACGTATTAAAAATGCTCAGGGAATCGTTGAAGAAATCATTGTCCGAATATCGGGGACGGACCGAGCGATCTTGCCCAAACAAAATCAATTAGCCGATATTATTTTTGACATGAAACCGGGGCGAATATGAGAGTTTTTCTCCATCGCGGACATTCCCGAGGATGATGGTGCTGGTAAGCGGGGCGAAGACCGAGACGACCGTTCCTTGAATCAGGCCCAGCGCCCCGAAACTCAGGCGGACGGCCGTCGTGAAGACGATAACACTGATTCCGCCGACGAGCATCGGCCGGCTCCGGTGGACGCGAAGCGATCATCCGGACGCGCCTCTCCCCGCGCGCCCCTCCGAGTGCTATAATGGCCGTACGAATTCCAAGCCTAAGGACAGCCCTATGCCGCTCATCGAAATTCATCTCTTGGAAGGGCGGACGGATGAGCAGAAAAAGGCCCTCCTGGCCGCCGTCACCCGCGCCGTCCACGAATCGATCGGCGCGCCGCTCGAGTCCATCCGCGTCTGGACGCAGGAATTTTCGCCCAGGGAGTTCATGACCGGCGGGATTCTCTACGCCGAGAGGAAATGACATCGCCCGGTCCGTTCGGCATGTTCGGCCGCAGCCTCGGGCGTGGGGAGACGGGGACGCCTAGCGGGCCGGGTGTTTCACCAGCCGCAGGTGCCGGCAGCGGTAGCCCGATTTCGAATAGAAGCGCCGCGCCCCGGCGTTCTTGGCATCCACGTCCAACAGGGTCATGGCCGCCCCCCGCCCTCGCAGCTCGCGGTGCGCTGCTTCCAGGAGCCGGGCGGCCGCGCCGCGGCGACGAAAGGCCCTGGAAACGGCCAACTCATCTATCACGCCCTGCTTTTTCAGCCGATAGATCGGGGGCCGATCGACGACGGACCCATGGAGATATCCGACGATCATTCCACGTTCCTCCGCCACCAACAGAATGACGCGCGGAGCGACCATCAGCTTGGCGAAGTGTTTTCGCGCCATCCTGAGGTGGGAGGCCCGGGATTCTTTGGCGTAAAACTTTCTGTCAAATTTGGTATGGAAGGCCTCCATCTCCCAATGCAAGCCGATGATCCTCCCCAGGTCTTCGGGCTTGGCTTTTCTGACGCGCATCTCATTCCCCGCCGTCCAGCCCGGCGTCCAGGGCGGCCAGGCGCTCGTCGAAATCTCGTTTGACGGCCTCATGCTGCTTGAGGAAGTCTTCGAGCTCGACATACAGGGCCCGCACCCCTTCCTTCTTGCGGTGGATGGCTTTGGACAGCTCGACGATGCGGACGCTGTCCCGCTTTCTCGCCGATTCGGCCGTCTCCCGGTGCAGCCGTTCCAAGTCCGCTTCTTCGCCCT
>VGJG01000464.1 GCA_016867615.1 Candidatus Aminicenantota bacterium
GGCCAGAAGGATTATCGCGGCGAATATCAGCACCACGATGCGATTCTTCAGCGAAATATCCGTAAGACGACCGAACATGGTTCCCTCTCAGTGCGCGTGCCCATGGCCCGCTTCGCCGACCGCGGCGGAGGCAAGCTTGACCTTGTAGGCACCCTCGCTCACGACCCGTTCGCCCGGCTCCAGCCCGGAGAGAACCTGGACGAACCCTCCGTGGCGGATGCCCAGCGTCAGCGGACGCTTGATAAAGGTTTCTCCGCCCGCCTGGACGTAGCAGACCGGCACCCCGTCGTCTTCAATGACCGCGCCCTCTTCGATCGCCAGCGTCTCGACGGGATTTCCCATCCCGATTTCTCCCGTCACGTAGCTGCCCAGGATCAGCGCGTGGACGCTGCTGGGGACTTCGATGGTCACCGGGACGGTCCGGGTCCCCTCGTGGACTTCTCCGCCGATGAGCAACATGTCATCCGGGGCGATGACCAAGCCGAATTTCTCCGGGTCGCCCTCTTTCTGGATCAGGATGTCCAGCGGCGCCACCAGGGACGCCACGAGCGCGGGAGGAACGTTGAGCCGGATCCAGGCGGCGTCCAGGTTGGCCAGGACCAGCAGAGGATCCCCGGCCTGCACGTACTGCTTCGCGGCGACGAAACTTTCGCTGATCCTGCCGGAGAACGGCGCCCGGATCATGAACCCCTCCCCGCTCTTCTTCGCCCGAAATGTCGCCGTCTGCTGGCTCCGGTAAAGATCGAGTTGTTTCCGGGCGAGGGCGAGCTCGGACTGCTTGATCGCGTAGAGCGTCAGGGCGTCGTCGTAATCCCGCTGGGATACCGCCTTGTCAAGGAAAAGGCCCTCGAGGCGTTTCGCCTCTTTCTCGGCCTTTCCGACCATCTTGGACAGCATATCGACCTGGGCCTTGAGCGAGGCCGCCGTGGTGGCTTCCGGATTGGGCAGGATGAGCGCCAGGCTGTCGCCTTCCGCTACGTCCATGCCCGGGACCGGGATACCGGCGCCGTCGGTCCCCACGACCATGCCGGAAAAGGGCGAGGAGATCACGACCCTGCCCCCGGCCCGGGGAATGACCTTGCCGTGTACCAGCGCGGTCTTGCGCATGGGTCTTTTCTCGATGAGACTGGTCATGAAGGGAACCAGCCATTGCTGCTCTTTCAAAAACGAAATGGCCCCGGCGATCTCCTGTCCGGGCCGGGCCGCGCCCCCCACCTGGATGTCCGGCACGACAAACCTCTCCGCGACCCCGTCGATGTCGAAGCCAAGGGTCAGGGTGTGCTTCCCGCCGGGAAGCCTGACGTGCGGCGTGAAGATCCCCGGTCTGGAGGGAGACGCCGCGCTGAATGTCCGGACCTGGCCCGATGGCCCGGCGAACTCCAGCGTGACCGGACCCCGGCCCAGCGGCTTGAACCCTTCCACGACCGTGAGGTGAATGAGGAAGGCGGCCTCTTTCCCGGCTTCGAGCCGGGGGTATTCCATGAAAAGCTCGGCGCGAGCGCTCCAGAGCGTCACGGATGTCCCTTCGTCCCCGTGATCGTGTTCCCTTTCCGAAAAAAGCGGCCGGCCGCAGCGGGCCCAGGCGGCAAGCGCCAGTATGCAAACAATCAACGCATGGTTCGATCTCATGGGTTGTCTCCTGTCGTGCCGGGCCCCAGGGGCCGTCCCACCAGGAGTTCCAGATCCGAGTGGAGCTCCTGGGCCGCGCGGTTCAGTTCGCCGAAAAGGAAACGGCTTTCAAGGTCGGTCTTGAGGGCGTCGAGAACTTCGAAGAGACTTCGTTCGCCTCCCTGGTATCCTTTCAGGGCCGTCGTCACCAGCGCGCTTGCGTCGTTCAACAGCTTCGGTTTCAGATCGTCGAGACCCGCCCCGAGCATCTCGAGCGCCGCGCAG
>VGJG01000465.1 GCA_016867615.1 Candidatus Aminicenantota bacterium
TTTTCCTCAGCAAAGGAATGCTGTCTTTTCACTTCGCCGACCGGTATGCGAAGCCCCCTTTTTATAACTACATCTTTACGGAGCCACTGGATCCTGTCTGGATCATGGAGAGCATTGCTATCCTGGCCGTGATCTTTTTGTCCATTTTTCTGAGCGACAGGTTTCTGTTTGCGAGCAAGAGAACTCCAGACAAAGAAAAAAACCGCATTTAGCCTGGATTGCTCACGAAATGCATCTGACCTGATGTATTCGCGAAATAATAGGATGAGACGCCTTCTCCCTATGGGTTGAGAAAGAAAGAGAGTGCCCGGTCGTCATGAATAGAGAAAGCCGTTCGGACGGGAAACCAGGCCCATGCGGAGCGGGAAAAGGCAATTCCAGAAGGAATTATTCACGGGGGATGCTGGAAGCCGGCTTCTCCGGGTGGCCCAGAACCTTGTCCTTTCCGAGAGTCTCGGCCCCGCGCAAAAAATCACCGCGCACTACGGAAGCCCGGAGGCAATCTTCAGGGCTCCCGTGGAGGAGCTCATGGCCTTCGGGCTCGACAAAGAGAGAGCGAGCGCCCTGACCTCCCCTTCCCTCCTCAAAGAGGCGCGCCGGGTTCTGGACTGGGTTGCGAAGAAAGGCTATTTCGTGCTGACAGCCGAAGACGAGGACTACCCGAAAGCCCTCCTCGAGATCTTCGAACCGCCGGCGGTGCTTTACGGCGCGGGAAACCCGGAAGTCCTTAAAGAGCCGGCTGTCGCCGTGGTCGGCGCGCGGCGGCCAACGCCTTACGGCCGGGCAGTAGCCGAGAGGCTGTCCAGGGACCTGGCGGCCTGCGGCCTCGTCGTCGTGAGCGGGATGGCCGCGGGGATCGATTCCCTGGCTCACTGGGGAGCGGTGGCCGAGGGGAGGACCGTCGCCGTCCTCGGCTCCGGGCTTGACGTCGTCTATCCGCCGGAAAACAAAGGGCTGTTCCGGAAAATCGCCGAGCGCGGGGCTGTCATCTCCGAGTTCGCGCCCGGGACGCCGCCGCTGGGATTTCATTTCCCGCTCCGCAACCGGATCATCAGCGGCCTCTGCCTGGCCGTCGTCGTGGTCGAGGCCGCCGAGCGAAGCGGCTCGCTCATCACCGCGCGCCTGGCCCTGGATCAGGGCCGCGAGGTGATGGCCGTCCCCGGGAATGTCACCTCCGGCCTCAGCCGGGGCTGCCACTGGCTCCTCCAATCGGGCGCCAAGCTTGTGGAAACATGGGAAGATGTGGTAGAAGAATTCTCATCGCCCCTGCAGGAGCGGTTTCTCCGCCGCGAGGAGGAGGAAAGAAAGAAAAGGCCCGAGTTAAGCCCTGAGGAGAGAATGATTTTTGACTGCCTGAAGACAGACGAGCTCACCCACATCGACGAGCTGGCCGAGCGGTCCGCGGTCTCAGTATCCGAAATCCTGGCCATCCTGCTCAATCTGGAGCTCAAGGGGCTCGTCCACCAGGTCCCGGGGAAGCACTTCCAGAGGAGTCTCTAAATGTCCAAGTCTCTTGTCATTGTCGAATCGCCCGCCAAGGCGCAGACCATCAACCGTTACCTTGGGTCCGGCTACCTGGTCAAGGCGTCGATGGGACACGTCCGCGACCTCCCCAGGAGCACGCTGGGCGTGGATATCGACCATGATTTTGCGCCCCGCTACGTCGTCATTCCCGAGCGGAAAAAGCTTGTCGCCGACCTTCAGAAGCTGGCGGAAGAGTGCGCCGCGGTCGTCCTGGCTGCTGACCCGGACCGCGAAGGGGAGGCCATTTGCTGGCACCTCAGCGAGCTCCTCGCGAAGAGCAACCCGAACATCCGGCGCGTTCTCCTCCATGAAATCACGAAGAAGGCAGTCGAGGAGGCCTTCCAGAACCT
>VGJG01000466.1 GCA_016867615.1 Candidatus Aminicenantota bacterium
ATCCGGAAACGAGACGGTCTCCCGGTAAACGATCCCCCGCTTCTTCAATCCCTCGAGCATGAAGGCGACGCATTCCGCCTTCCGGCCGATGAACTCCGGCGGCGAAACCCCCCTCTCGACGTAGAGACCCCGCGCCAGCAGGCGGACCATCATGGTCGCCGCATAGCCCGTCGTCCGGGCCATGGAGTGAACGCGGGTGGCGGGGTCATAGCGATCGAGCATCTCGAAGACATGCCGAACGTTCCTCCCGTCCCGCCGGCCTTCGACGATCATTCTCAGCACGGTGAGGTCGCGGTCGCCCGGCTTCAGCTGCCATTTCGGGAAGAGAAGGCGGGCCGTGACGTCCCGCGGCCGAACCCGCGCGCCTTTCACCTCGATCTCCTCGTCGCTGAAGAACCCGGTCTCCCGCAGCACGCCGATTTTCTCGATATGGCCGGGATAGCGGAGCGTTTTTTCCTTCATGTCGGGGATGTCCAGGGTCGTGAGGAGCGTCCGCAATCCGTCGGTGTTGAAGGCCTCCAGGGTGCCGATCTCCGGAAACGCGACAAGCTCGGGCTCGGAGAGGGCCGGCCGGACCACGACCTTCCCGTTCTCCACATACCGGGCCGGGCGGACATATTCCTCGACCACATCGAGCGGCGAAAAACCCGCCTTGTATTCGTAGGGCCATTCGCGGACCTCCGGCAGGCCGCCGACATAAATCGTCAGAGCCTCGGTCTTGTCGAACATCCTGTCGACATGCCCCGCCAGCAGGTTGGTCATTCCCGGAGCGACCCCGCAGTCCACGACGGCCGTGACTTGGCGCTCTTTCGCCGGCGGATTTAAGAGAAACGGATCCTCCGGGAAAAAGGCGATGTCCACGACATCCTTGCCGGCTTCGATCGCGGCCCTCAACGTCTCGAAACCCATGAACCCGGGCACGGCGCTCACGACCAGGTCGTAACCCCGCACCGTTTCCTTCACGTTTTGCGGCTCGGACAGATCCGAAACGATCGTTCGTATGGACGGCACGGCGTCGAAAACCTTAAGAATTTCAGGGTTGTTGTCCACGGCGCAGACCCTGAATTCCGGGTCGGCGGCCAGGTCCAGGGCCATGGGGGCGCCGATGCGTCCCGCCCCGAGGATGATGACGTTCTTCATGATCGACCTCCAGACAGAAATTCTTGGGGAAACCTCCCTTTTGGGGATTAAAGGAAAGCGTTCCGAAGGAAGGGCGTCCTGTCTTACAGGCCGCTGAAGCGGTTTTTAAAGCGGATAAGGAGCGCCAACCCGGAGAGGACCGGGAGGGCGGGGGAGGAAAAATATCGGATGTTCATGATATCCAACGACAGTATACCATCCTCCATCCGGATAGGAAAGGGCCCCGCACCAGAGAGATAAGACGGGGTCGCGTCTACACTTTCCACTTTTATGAGCACAGTGTAGACGCGACCCCGTCTTTAGACGACCCGTCTTAATTCGCCCCAGCCCTCGAGGTAGTCGTTGACCGCCAGGGCGGCGGCCACCCCCGTGCCCGCGGCCGTGGCCACCTGCTTGGGGCAGGCGTCGCACACGTCCCCGCAGGCGAAGAGGCCCGGCCGCGAGGCGGCCATCTTCTGGTCGACCTTGACCTCGCCCCAGCCGTTGAGGGCGGCGATATCCTTCACCAGGCCGCTCGCCGGGATCATGCCGATCGAGACGAACAGGCCCTCGACCTCGAGCGGCGAGAGCGCGCCGGTCTTGACGTTCTTCACGGTCAGGCCTTCGAGCTTGTCCTGGCCCCGGATCTCCTCCACGACCGTGTCCCACAGAACCTCGATCTTCGGGTTCTTGAGGACGCGGTCCTGCAGGATCTTGATCGCCCGGAACTGGTCGCGACGGTGAATG
>VGJG01000467.1 GCA_016867615.1 Candidatus Aminicenantota bacterium
GACGTCCCACACCGCCATCCTGGCCCGGTCGCTCAACATCCCCACCGTCGTCGGCCTGCACGACGTCACCGGCCGGGTGAAGAGCGGCGACCTGATGATCGTGGACGGCACGGACGGCGAGGTCATCGTCAATCCTCCGCCGGCCGTCCTGAGGGAGTTCAGGAGCAAGAAAAGCCGCTACGAAGGCTACCGGCGCGAGCTGCGCCGCACGGCCCGGCTTCCCTCGCGGTCCCTCGACGGGTTCCGCTTCCGGGCCATGGCCAACATCGAGCTTCCCGAGGAGGTGTCCCAAGCCCTGTCGTTGGGCGCGGAGGGCATCGGCCTCTTCCGCTCGGAATTCCTCTATCTGCGCGGCGCTTCCCTGCCCGACGAGGAGGAGCATTTCCGCGTCTATTCCCAGCTCGCCCGGTCGGCCTATCCCGCCCCGGTCAGCATCCGGACGATCGACATCGGCGGGGAGAAAGCCCTGCCCCGGCTCAAGATCGAGCAGGAGCCCAATCCCGCCCTGGGCCTGAGGGCCATCCGCTTATCGCTCAAGAACCCGGATGTCTTCCGCACCCAGCTGCGGGCCGTCCTCCGGGCCAGCGCCCTGGGCAACCTCCGTCTGCTCATTCCCATGATCACCGAGGTCGAGGAAGTGGGAGAGGTCAAGATGCTGATCGAGGAGGTCAAGTCCGACCTCCGCTCCCGGAGGGTCCGTTTCGATGAGAACATCCCCCTGGGAGTGATGATCGAGGTGCCGGCCGCGGCGGCCATCACCGACCTCCTGGTCAAGGAGGTGGATTTCATCAGCATCGGGACGAACGACTTGATCCAGTATCATCTGGCCGTCGATCGCTCCAACGAGTTCGTGGCGCATCTCTACAAGCCGCTCCATCCCTCGGTGCTGCGGCTCATCAGGTTCATCATCGACACCGCCGTCGGCTCGGACTGCGGCGTGACGGTCTGCGGGGAGATGGCCGCCGAGCCCTTGTCGGCGCTGATCCTCCTGGGGTTCGGTTTGAGGGAATTCAGCATGAACCCCATTTTTATTCCTTTGATCAAAAAGGCCCTCCGCTCGGTCGAGCAGCCGGCCCTGCGCCGCATCGTCGGCCAAGCCATGGCCCTGTCCTCCGCCCAGGAAGTGGAGGAGTTCGTCATCGAAAAGATCCTGGCCCGCTACCCCCGCGCCCTGCTCCTGAGCGGCGGCGAATGAGGAGCCGGGTCAGGTCCGTCCGTAGACGTCCTCCAGACGGACGATGTCCGATTCCTCGGAATCTCCGACCCAGATCTCGAGGATGCGGGCGGGGCGGCT
Organism: Candidatus Aminicenantota bacterium; assembly: GCA_016867615.1. GTDB lineage: Bacteria > Acidobacteriota > Aminicenantia > Aminicenantales > JAFGAV01 > JAFGAV01. The sequence continues at coordinate 1,295 of VGJG01000467.1, forward strand.
CCCGGTGTTCCGCAGCCGGTGGGCCGTTTCGGCGGGGATGAAGATTTCTTCATCGGGCTCGGGCTTGATGACCCGGCTTCCGACCGTGACCTCCAGGCCGGCGTCCAGGGCGACCCAGAACTCGGCACGGCGTCGATGGAGCTGCAGGGACAGGGCGGCGCCCGGGTTGACGGTCAGGACCTTGATGCCCCCCGCCCGGCGGTGGGGATAGACCCGGAACTTGCCCCAGGGACGATGGTCTTCGATGATGTCTTCCCGGAAAAGACGTTCCGGGTCTTGACGGTCTTTCATGGCGGGCTCCCCGCCCGGACAGTCAGAAGGGGATGTCCTCGTCGCCCCCCCGGGGCATGCCGGGCTCTTCCTCGTCCTGGGGGAAATCCGGCACCGAGGACGGCGCCGGGGGCTGCGGCTGGAAGGGCTCTTCCTCTCCGCCCTCCGGCCGGCGGCCGAGGAGGACGATGTTCTGGGCCTCGATCTCGGTCGTGCTCCTCTTCGAGCCCTCCTTGTCCGTCCAGCTCCGGGTGCGCAGCTTGCCCTCGATGAGGACCTGCCGTCCCTGGACG
>VGJG01000468.1 GCA_016867615.1 Candidatus Aminicenantota bacterium
GAGCTCGTGGGTGAGGACGATGACCGAAAAGACGATGAGAAAGGCGATCAGGTACTGGGCATTGGACAGGACGGCGTTCAGGAAATTTGACATGGGTTCACCTTCGGGGGATCCATTGCGCGGTCGCCCGGCGGGCGTCGCGGTCGAGCCGGAGAATGTCCTGGAGGTCGTCCGCTTCCCGGCCGCGGTGGGCGTCCAGGACGGCGGCGACGATCCCGGCGATGTCCGTGAAACGGACCCGCCGGTCGAGGAACGCGGCCACCGCCAGCTCGTTGGCGGCGTTGAGGGCGATGCTGAAGCTCGAGGGCTCCCCGAGCGCCCGGCGGGCCAGGTCGAGGAGCGGGAATTTTTCCGGGTCGGGCGGAAAAAATTCCAGCCTGCGGACTCCGGCCAAGTCCAGGACGGGCAGGGGCGGCGTCTCGCGGCGGGGGTGGGTCAGGGCGTACTGGATGGGGAAGCGCATATCGGTCGGACTGAGCTGGGCCAGGACGGACCCGTCTCTCAGCTCCACGAGCGAATGGACGATGCTCTGGGGATGGACGAGGATGTCGAGCTCCTCGGGCCGGGCGTCGAACAGCCAGCGGGCCTCGATGAGCTCCAGGCCCTTGTTCATCATCGTCGCCGAATCCACGGTCACCTTGGGCCCCATGCTCCAGCGAGGGTGGGCCAGGGCTTCCTCCGGAGTCTTGTCCTCGAGCTCCCGGGCCGGCGTCATGAAGAACGGTCCGCCCGAGGCGGTCAGGGTGATCTTCCTGACCTCCTCGCGGCGCACCCCGGCCAGGCACTGGAAGACGCCGCTGTGCTCGCTGTCCACCGGGACGATCTCCGCGCCCGACCGGGCGGCCAGATCGCGGAGGAGTCTGCCGGCCGCGACCATGGATTCCTTGTTGGCCAGGGCGATGCGCTTTCCCGACCGGACGGCGGCGATCGTCGCCGCCAGGCCGCCGAGGCCGCTGATGGCCGAGACGACGATGTCCGTCTCCTCGAGCCGGGCGGCCTCCGCGGCGCCCTCCTCTCCCCAGACCACGCGCAGTTCCGGGCCGCTGTACAGGCGGAGGAATTCCCGGGCCGATGAGGCGTCCCCCGTCGAGACCAGGGAGGGGCGGTGTTTCTCGGCTTGCTCGGCCAGCAGGCGGACGTTGGACCCCGCGGCCAGAGCGGCCACCCGGAAACGGGAGTTCAGGCTGTCCACGACGGCCAGGGTGTTGCGCCCGATCGAGCCGGTCGAGCCGAGGACGGTCAAAGCGGTCATGGGCGGAAGACCAGGAGATAGTAGAAAAACGGCGCCGCGAGGATGAGGCTGTCCACCCTGTCGAACAGTCCTCCGTGCCCCGGAAACAAGCGGCCCGAATCCTTGACCCCTGCGGCCCTTTTGAAAACCGATTCCAGAGGGTCGCTGAGCTGGGCCGGGATGTGAAGGGCCAGCCCGTACAAAAGCGCCCGGAGCGCCGAGAGCTCGGGGAAGAACAGCTCCCGGGCGAGCCAGGCTCCCAGGGCGGCGAAGAGCAGTCCGCCCGCCGCTCCCTCCCAGGTCTTATTGGGGCTGACCAGGGGAAGCATTTTCCTCCTCCCGAGGAGCGAGCCGACCAGGAAGGCCCCGGTATCCCCCGCGGCGACGACGGCCAGCAGGAAGGTCACGGCCCAGGGTCCGAATTCGCGCCTGAGGGGAAGGACGTGGCTCAGGGTGAGGCCCAGGTAGGCCGCTCCAAAAAACGTCACGGCCAGCGACCGGGGAAAGCTCATCAGACGCTCCAGGGAATTCGCCCGGAGCAGATAAAAAACCGAGACCGCGGTGAGGGCGGCCAGGAAAGCCGCTCCCTGAGGGATGTGGGGGAAAATGAACGGCAGGCCCAGG
>VGJG01000469.1 GCA_016867615.1 Candidatus Aminicenantota bacterium
CCCGCGACAGGGCCAGGGCGGCCGAGCCTTTTCTCATCCGCGCGATGGCTTCGAGGCGCGAGGCGAAAAACGGATCCGGCCTCCGCTCCTGCAGCCCGCGGAAGACGGCATCGGCCCGGTCCAGGTCCCAGGCGCCGAGAAACATGTTCCCCAGGCGGTACGCGGCGTTTGAGTCCTCGGGCCGCAAAGAGAGGGAATATTCGAGGACTTCCCGCGTCGCCTCCGCGCGGCCGGCCCGCGAAAACTCGTCTGATTTGATCGCCAGGATAAAGGCGGGCGGGTCGACTTCGAACCCGAAGCGCCGTCCGGCCTCCCCATAATAGGCCTTGATGTCGGCCAGGCTTTTCAGCGCCGTTTCCGGCGGGGGATAAAATCCCTCGAAGATCGTCCGGAAGGGCTGCTTGAGCTCGAGCGACGGGACGAAGGTCGGATCCTCCAGGTGGCGCCGTTCGATCCGCAACCCGGCCGGCTTGATCACGGCGAATTCTCGGAGAAAGTCGACGAGTGCTTTCGTCGTCTCGGAGTGGTCCTGGAAGCCCGTCCGGTCGAAAGTGTTGATGAATACCGTGCGGCCCGCCGGGTGCGGAGCGGAGGCGTATTCCCTGAGCCCGGCCTTGAGGAGATTCCGGCAGTCCTCGTGGGCCCAGAAGGGATTTTCGAGGATGAAGGCGTTGAAAAGCGAGGGGCGCCGGCCCAGGGCGTACAGGCCGAACGGCGCTCCCGCCTGGGGGCCGATGAGCAGCCGGAAGGGCTTGGTCCGGTACTCGGCTTCGATGAAAGGGAAGAGCTCCTTTTCCAGGAAATCCATGAACGCGTCCGCTCTCCCCGGACTTCCGTCGAATTTGATGGGCAGAAGGTTTCCATAGCGGTCCGTGTTGTGGATTCCGACCAGGATGAATTCGGGGATTTCGGCGCCGCCCGTCAGGCGCTCGAGGGAGAACACGGTCTCGGCGAAGTAGCCTTCGGTGTGGTCGCCGTAAAGGAGGTAGACCACGGGATAGGACAGCTTGGTCCCGGCGTAGTCGCCGGGGAGGCGGATGGAGAGCGGGCGGTCTTCCTTGAGGATCTCCGAATGCAGCGTCCGCAGCGTTCCGATCACGAGGGGCGATCCCTCTTGGCCGACGCCCGCGCCGGAACCGGCGTCAGCGCCGGCCAGGGCGAACCCGCCCGCCGAGCACAACACCGCCAGGACAAGCAGGACGCCGATCCATCGGAAATGGCGATGGCGATTCATGAGGTTGCTCCTTTCCCGCGCGCCGCTTCGCATGGCGGCCGCGCCGCCTCACCCCCGAGTGATCCCCTCCAAATATTGTGAATAAGTATATGGGATGCGGGGGGGAGGGTTCAAGGACGGCCGGTTCTCCTCGGGTTTTTTCCTATGATTGTGGAAAAGGCCGTAGCGTCTAGGCAGGGAATTGCTTTGACAATGCATCAGCACAATAAATATTGACAAACATGTGCATTTTTCATAATATTTATGTGCATCAAATTAGGAATTATCATGCGAACCTCTGTGACAATCGAAAAGGAAACGATCGACGAGCTGATGGACGCGACCAAGGCCCGCAGCAAGGCGATGGCCGTCCGCGAGGCGGTCGCTGAATACATCCGCCGCCGGAAGATCGATAAGATCAAGTCACTCAAGGGCAAGCTCGATTTCGACGCCGGGACCGCCGAGGCCCGTCACCGTGAGCGCTGAGCGTGTCCTGGTAGACACCTCCGTCTGGGTGGATTACCTGAGGGGTATCACTCCCCTCGTCGCGGAGAAAGTCGACGGAATTCTCGCAGGCGCCGAGCTCTGCGTCCCGAAGATCGTCCTCGCCGAGCTGATCCAGGGCGCGAGATCCGATCGGG
>VGJG01000470.1 GCA_016867615.1 Candidatus Aminicenantota bacterium
AGCCCGCGCGCTCCGTGAGGCGGGCAACACCGTTTACGCTCTCCTCGAGGCCAGAAGCTCCTACCTCCTCTACTGGCAGGACAAGTTCCGCTCGGTCTCGGAGCGCGTCATCGAGGTCACCCGCGACGGCTCGGCCGGCTACAAGGGCCACGTCACCCGGCTGCCCGAGATCCTGACCCTGGAACGGATCGAGCCCGACCTCGTCGTGGCCAACGGCTGCACGCTGCAGATGATGCTCGTCTCCAGGATGACCCGGGACCTCAAGGTCAAGACGATCGTCAACATGAACCCGATCATGATCGACGGCACGGGCATGTGCGGCGTCTGCCGCCTGACCGTGGCGGGCAAGACGAAGTTCGCCTGCGTCGACGGGCCGGATTTCGACGGCCACGAGGTGGACTGGGAGGAATTTCTCAAGAGGCGCAAGACCTACAACCCCGAGGAAGTGCATCCGCTGCGGAAGAGCGGCTGCGCTTCGCATTTCTAGGAGCGGAAGGGAGAGAGCCGCCGTGCCCAAGACCATCGTCCCCAAGAAAGTCCCCATGCCCAAGCAGGAGCCCTTCGAGCGGGTCAGGAATTTTGACGAAGTGGCCCTGGGTTTCACGCCCGAGCTGGCCCGGCTCGAAGCCGAGCGCTGCCTGGCCTGCAAGAAGCCTTTTTGCATCGACGGCTGCCCGGTGAGCATCGACATCCCCAAATTCATCTCCCACATCGCCGCGGGGGATTTCAAGGCCGGGATCCGGACCATGAAGGAACGCAACGCCCTGCCGGCCGTCTGCGGCCGGGTGTGCCCCCAGGAGGAGCAGTGCGAGAAGGTCTGCGTCCTGGGCAAGAAGCATGAGCCCGTGGCCATCGGCCGCCTGGAGCGCTTCCTGGCCGACTGGGAAGCGGCTTCGGGCTCGGTCCAGAAACCGGACATCGCCCCGCCCAACGGCCGGCGCGTCGCCGTGGTCGGCTCGGGTCCGGCGGGCATCACCGTGGCCAGCGACCTGGCCTTGCTGGGCTACGACGTGACGATGTTCGAGGCGCTGCACGACGCGGGCGGGGTCCTGACCTACGGCATCCCGGAATTCCGCCTGCCCAAGGCCATCGTCCGCCGGGAGGTGGAGTATGTCCAAAGCCTGGGCGTGAAGCTCCACCTGGATTACATCGTCGGCCGGACGCGGACCGTGGACAAGCTCCTCGGGGAATTCGACGCCATCTTCATCGGCGCCGGCGCCGGCCTGCCCTGGTTTCTGGAGATCCCCGGGGAGAACCTGAACGGAGTCTACTCGGCCAACGAGTACCTCACCCGCTGCAACCTCATGCAGGGCTTCCGCTTCCCGGCCTGCGACACGCCGCTCAAGCGCGCCCGCCGCGTGGCCGTCTTCGGGGGCGGGAACGTGGCCATGGACGCCGCCCGGACCGCCCTGAGGCTGGGCGCGGACGAGTCGCACATCGTCTACCGCCGCAGCCGCAGCGAGATGCCCGCCCGGCTGGAGGAGATCGAGAACGCCGAGGAGGAGGGCGTGATCTTCGACTACCTCACCCTGCCGCTGCGCCTCATCGGCGACGAGCAGGGCTGGCTGGTGGGCATCGAGTGCCAGCGCATGGAGCTCGGGGAGCCCGACGAGTCGGGCCGGAGGCGGCCCGTGCCGGTCAAGGGGTCCGAGTTCATCATGGAAGCGGACGCTTCGATCTGCGCCATCGGCAACAGCCCCAACCCCCTCATCCCCCTCTCAACGCCCGGCCTGACGATCGGCAAGAAGGGCAACATCGTGGCCGACGAAGAGACCGGCCGGACCTCGAGGGAGAAGGTCTGGGCGGGCGGCGACGTCGTCACCGGCGCGGCCACGGTCATCAGCGCCATGGGCG
>VGJG01000471.1 GCA_016867615.1 Candidatus Aminicenantota bacterium
CCCTCGATGAGGACCTGCCGTCCCTGGACGAGATACTTGTCGCAGAACTCGGCCGGCTTCCCCCAGACGACGATGCGATGCCATTCCGTCTTGTCCGTCGTCTCGCGGGTCGTGGGGTTGAAGAAGCGCTCGTTGGTGGCCAGGGTGAAATTGGCCACGGCCCTCTCCCTCTGGGGCAGGTAGCGCAGCTCCGGCTTCCTTCCCACGTGACCGACCAGAAGGACCCGGTTAAGGCTGTTGATGTCCCTCATTGTTTCCTATAATCTCCTTGACCTTTTGTTGGGCGATCTTGGTTTCGTCCTCGCCGGGGTATTTGGTGATCAACAGCTTGAATACGGACAGGGCTTCGTCCTTCTTGCCCAGCTCCAGGAAGCTCAGCCCCTTCTTGAGGTAGGCGGCCGGCACTTTGTCTCCCCGGGGATAATCGAACAGCAGCAGGTTGAATTGCTCGATGGCCGCCTCGAACTTCCTCTGGCTGAAAAAGCATTCCCCGATCCAGTACAGGGCGTTGTCCGCCAGGGGGCTGGAGGGAAATTGCTCGCGGTAGATCTTGAAGCTGTCGACGGCCAGGTCGTAATTTCCCCGGAGATAATCGGCGTAGGCCATATCGTAGATTTCCTTCGGCGCTTGAGTAGACGTCGCCGGGTCGGGGATTGTCTCAGGGGCCGGGGCGCGGTCCGTCCGGCCTTCGCGGGGCTTTTCCTGGGGCTTGCCCTGGGGCTCGGCCGGAGCGCCGGGATCATTTACGGCCGGCGGTTGAGTCCGGGAAGAGGCCACGTCTTCGGCCAGACGGGCGAGCTGCTGGCCGACCGTTTCCAGCCGGTCCAGGACGACCTGGTTCAGGGCGGGAATGGCCTGAACACCCTGCTTCAAACCGGCCTGGTCGGCCTGGAGAAGCTTCAGGAGCGACTGGAGGTCCCTGACCTGGAGGGCCAGGGCCGCGATCTCCGCCGCGGCGGAACCGAGCCTCTCCTCGATCTTCTGCAGCTGCTGTTTGAGGAGCTGTATGTCCTCGTAGATCAGCTCATAGGCTTTTTTGCTCTGGCCCGCCGCCGCGGGGCCGCAGGCCAGGCCGAGCGCCAGAAGGACCGCTGCGAACCGCTTCATGGCCGTTCAGGCCCCGGGGCCTACTTCTCTATGAGAAGGAACTGAGCCCTGCGGTTCCTGGCCCAGGAGAATTCGTTCGCCGCCGGGTCGAGGGGCTGGCTTTTGCCGTAGGAGATGATCCGGATGCGGCCGGGGTCGACCCCCAGGGAGACCAGGTAGTCCTGGGTGCTCTTGGCCCGCTTCTCGCCCAGGGCGAGGTTGTAGTCCTCCGTTCCCCGATCGTCGCAGTGGCCCTCGACCAGGACCTTGGCCGTGCGGAATTTCTGGAGCCAGGCGGAATTGGCCCGCAGGACGGGCTTGGCGTCCTCGCGGATGTCGTACTTGTCGTAATCGAAATGGATCATGGCCAGGGGGGCTTCCCGGTTGATCTCATCCAGGGTCTTGCCGGCGTAGATCTCTTCCTCGGACAGCACGGGGCGGACGACTTTGGCCCCCTCGTCGACGGCCGCCACGGCGGGCTGCTCGACGACCGCCGGGGGCGGGGGGACCTGGGCGACCTTTTTCCGGCAGGAAACGGTGAAGGCGATGGCCAGGATGAACGCCAGGCTGATTGCCGCTCCTTTTCTCATGGAACCTCCTCGTTGTGTTGCTTTACGGCCATGGGCCTCAGGGTCTATATACATGACGGTTTGAGGGCTGTCAACCGAATCGGGCGGGACTCGGCGGAGCCTCCCCCGCTCAATTGGACCAGTCGGGGAGCTTGTTCGCCCCCCGGGAGGTCAGGGCGCGGAGGT
>VGJG01000472.1 GCA_016867615.1 Candidatus Aminicenantota bacterium
CGCCCCGTGCTCGCGACGAGCCCGGAAACGGACTGAGACTCCCTCCCTCGATAACAAGAATAAATCGGCCCTCGGGAGATGTCAATGGCGATTAGGCGTTCCCCGGTTCATTATTATGGCGATTCGCGCACGGTCGTTCGAGGAGGAACAGCAGCGGCTTCGATCTTGCCGGCCACCCGGGCATTTCCCGGCCACCATCCCCAAGCTCGGCGCCGATCCCGATGTGTTCGAGTCCGATGTCAAGGCCGCCCTCGATCTTCAGCCTTTCCCCCCGAAGGGACGCACGATCTCATCATCGCCGCCACGGCCATTTCCCCGGGATTTTCGTTGGCGACTCTGGATCTCCGGGATTACGGCCGGATCGAAGGCCTCAGCATCGCCGGGCTTTAGGCTCCTTTGTTTCGTTTCATCGCGGAGCCCCGAACAGCCGTCTCATTCCTCTGGCGAAGGCGGACGGAAAGATGTTCCGGTGATGCTCGCCCTCATCCTTGCCCGTCGACAGGAAGACGGCTGCCGGCAGGGAGGCGTTCGTCCGGTCTTCCGGCTCCGTCCGGTTATTCCGGTTGACGAAGGGGATCAATTCGGTCTCAAAAAACCTGACGAACGGCTCGACGCCCCCGCTGTTTCGGTGCAGGGTTGTCGGCGGCGTGCTGTCCCGCTCCCGCTTGACATAAAAGTCGTCCTCGTCTCCGCGCAAATCTTATCACACTTAGCCGGCCCGATATCTCATTTGACTAGGTCCGTCATTCTTGATAAAAGAAATTCATCCTTCCGGAACTAAGGAGAAGACCATGACTCCAAAACGTTTTCGCTTGGCGGCATGCGCGGCCGGCTGTCTGCTGCTTCTGGCGGTCATAGCGCCGGTTCTCAGCGCTCAGGACCTCGTGGACCTGACGCTGAACCCAAAGGGCCGGAAATACACTCCGGAGACGCCCCTGGAGCAAGTGGCCCAGGAGTTTTCACTGAGTCAACCCGGCATGTTGATTATCGACTATCGGGCCGAACCCTACCAGTCGCAAAACGGCGGCTATCATATCGCGGCAGTCGACGGGTCGAACCTCCATCTGGGCCGGGAAGCCGTCCGGGTCATGACCCCCTCGGGCGGGCCCAGTTTCGGAAAACTTTACACTCTTCATCAGGTTATCATCGTCTCCCAGCCCGTCGCCAAACGCCTGACGGCCAAGCTCACCGCCTTCCACGTTTTCCAGTCTATGGGAGTCGGCGAGCGCGGCGACCAGATGCCTTCGGCCATGCGGCTGAGAGTGAGTTTTTCTCCGCTGGGCCAGGCCGCGCGGCGGACGGGAGCGCCGCCCGAGGTCGACATCACGGGCGTGTGGCGCTACGACTCCGGTTCCGGCCAGACCTGGACCTTCACCCCGCGCGGAAACGGCATTTACGACGCTGTGGAGACGGGCTACGGGAACGGCCGGGGCTTGGCCCGCGTGAGCGGCCGGAGAGTGACGCTGGATTACACGAACACCACGGCCTTCGGCACGCAGAAGAGCGGCTCCTATGCGATGACGGTTGAGGCTTCCGGCCAGAGGGCCGTCGGCGGCTGGCTGACGGACAACGGCGAGAACGGAACGACGTCCTGGACTCAGACCTCCAAAACGGTGCCGGGAAAAACTCCCTAGCGGTTGGGAGCAAGAAATTCCTTTCCCTCCCGGAGCCTGGGACGCTTCCGGCGTCGGGCGGCGGAGGATCAGCCGCCCGCCCGGATAATCCAGGGTGAAGAGGAAGCGATAGAGGACGACGGTGCCGACGATTCCGTCGACGTTGAAGGGCGAGTCGGCCCTCGACAACGCGCTAGGGAAGTCAAGATTCGTGAAATGAGAC
>VGJG01000473.1 GCA_016867615.1 Candidatus Aminicenantota bacterium
CAACTCCGTCAAAAGGTCGAGGGATTCTTCCCGGTCCACGCCCTCGGCGACGACCCTGATCTCCAGGCCGTGAGCCAGCTGGACCATGGCCCGCACGAGCTGCCGGCTGTCCTGGCGGTCGGGAAGGCCGAGGATCAAGCTCGTGTCGATTTTCAGGAAATCGACGTCGAGCAGCTTGAGATGCTGGAGGGAAGTCAATCCGGAGCCGAAATCATCGAGAGCGCAGCGGCAGCCTCGGCTTTTGAGGAAAGCGAGGAAATGCCGGGCCTGCGGAAATTGAGAAACGGTCGACGGCTCGCTGACCTCGATGATGAGGCGGGAGGGGTCGAGGTTTATTAAGCCCCTGGAAAGGATGTCGGCCCACTGGGGGTCGTCGAACGTCTTGGCCGACACATTGAGGGAGATGACCGTCTCCCGGCCTGCGTCCCGGAGGCGGGCGAGAACCTCCAACGCCCGGCGGGCCACCCACCGGTCGATATCCCTGATCAGGTCGGAGTTCTGCAGAGTGGACAGGAGCGACTCGGCCGATACGACCGTCCCTCCCTCCTCCGTCCAGCGAAGGAGGAGCTCATGATGAGCCGCCGCACGGGAGCCGAGTTCGATGACCGGCTGGGAATAAAGCAGAAAACGTCCTTGGTCGATGCCCTCGCCGATCAGCCGGGTCCAGGCGGCGCGCGCGGCCCGCATCCTGTGATGTTCATCCGAAGCCGTTTCGCGGCTGAAACGGTCCCGGCCCTCGTCCTTGGCGCGGTACATGGCCAGGTCGGCATGGGTCAGGAGCTTGTCGACGGTCACTCCCTGCTCGGGGTAGAGGGCGATGCCGATGCTGGCCGTCAGGCGGATGTTCCGGCCTTCGTGCTCGAACGCCCGGGAGCGGATCTCGCTCAGGATCCGGGCCGCGGCCGCCTCGGCCATGCGCAAGTCGGTGTGGGGCATGAAGACGGCGAATTCATCTCCCCCCAGCCGGGCCAGGAGGTCCGCCTGGCGGACCTGGTCCTGAAGAAGCCGGGCGATGTGCAGGAGCATCTCGTCCCCGGCTTTGTGCCCGTAAGCGTCGTTGACCTCCTTGAAATGATCGAGGTCCAGCCACAGCAGGGCCGCCCGGAGGTCATAGCGGCTCGCCTGCCGGAGCTGCATCTCGAGCTGCTCGTGGAAGCGGCGGCGGTTGAAGAGATTGGTCAGGGGATCGCGGTTGGCCAGCAGCCGGAGCTGCTCCTCCAGGTTTTTCCTTTCCGTGACGTCGGTCAGCGTGCCCTCGTAGTAGAGAACCTGCCCTTCCTGGCCGCGGGCGACCCGGGCGTTCTCCTGGACGGCAAGCAGGGTTCCGTCCTTGCGGCGCAATGAGGCCTCAAAATTGCGGACTTCGCCCTCCCGTTCCAGCCGTTCGATCCACTCCGCTCTCTCCTTGGGGTTGACATAGGCATCCGGGGACAGGGTCGCTTTCAGCTCCTCCTCGGAATCGTAGCCCATCATGCGCACCAGGGCGGGATTGGCCGACAGGATGCGTCCGTCGGACGTCGTCTGATACACGCCCTCGAGCATGTTCTCATACAAACTCCGGTATTTTTCCTCGCTCTTTCTTATGGCCTCCTCGGCCGCCCTCTTATCGGTGATATCCCTGGCGACGAGAAGGACCCGGTCCCCGGCCATGGGCCTCAGGACCGCGGCAAAGGCGGCGGGACGGCGCTCCGGGCCCACGGGGATCGTGTATTCCGTCTCCATCGGCTGCCTGGTCTCGACCATGCTTCGGATGTGCCCGAGGAAGACGTCGGCCTGTTCGGCCGGAAAGACATCATGCAGCTTCCTGCCGATCAAATCTTCGGCGGGAAGGTAGAG
>VGJG01000474.1 GCA_016867615.1 Candidatus Aminicenantota bacterium
ACCTCGCCTCCCTGCACGCGACGCCCGCGTCCTATGACCGGGAATATCTCCACAGCCATTTTTACGTTCCCCTCGGGTTGCTGGGCCGCCCGCCGCGTCCCGGCGCCAGGCTTCTGGACGCGGGATGCGGCCCCGGTTTTTTCCTGCGCGCGGCGGCCGAGAACGGCTGGGCGGGAGAGGGCGTAGAGGCGGCCGGGAAGGCGGTCGCCTATGCTCGACGCGTCGTCTGCGTTTCCGTCCGAGAAGGAACATTCGAAAGCGTCGACTTTCCCGCGGGGGCCTACGATGCCGTCGTGCTGCTTGAATTTCTCGAGCATGTCCGCGACCCGAGAGCCGCGCTGGAGAAAGCCCGGCGCCTGCTCCGGGACGGCGGAAAGGTTATTATCAGCACGCCGGACTACGGGAGCTTAAGCCGTCTCCTTCTGGGGCGGAACTGGGCCGTCCTGTCGCCGGCGGAGCATCTGTTTTGCTTCACCGCCTCCACGCTGCGGCGCCTTCTCGTCGCGTCCGGCTTCGAAGCGACCGGTGTGGGGAATCTTCTTGTATTCAATACGGACTATACACATGCCCTGGGGTCCCGGCGCCACCTCCGCTGGCGAAACATCCATCGGCGGCTGGAGCGGGCGTCCTGGATGCGCCGGGTGCAGATGTACGAAGTCAGGAATATCCTGCGCTTGGGCGGCGGCGCGAAAAGGCCTGCGGCTTCAGGGGTCGTCGGAAGGGCGGCCCGGATGTTTTACGGCCGCTTGCGTGTTTTTCTCCGAGGCGACATGCTGTTCGCCGTCGCCGCGAAGAAATCCTCCTCAGGCCGCCCCCCGGCGGCTACAGCCCGGTAAACGTCCAGGGTCCGGCGCGCCGTCTCTTCCCAGGTGAATGCCGCGGCCCGGGCAATTCCTTTTTCGCGGAATCGGCGGCGGAGCTTCGGGTCGCCGATCATCCGCCGGAGCGCTGCGGCGAGTTTGTCCGCGTGGAGAGGATCTGTCGTCAAGGCGGCGTCCCCGGCCGTCTCGGCCAAAGAGCTCGTGCGGGATGTGATGACCGGGACGCCTGCGGCCATGGCTTCGAGCACCGGAAGCCCGACGCCCTCGAACAAGGAAGGGTAGACGAAGACATCGGCGCCCTGATAAAGGACCGGGAGATCTTCGTCGCGGACGAATCCGGTGAAGACGACATCCCCTTGAGAGGCTTGGGCGACGGATCGGATGACCCGGGCGGAATCGTAATCCTTCCGGCCGGCCAGGACGAGGCTGTGCGGAATGCCTGGAGAAGTCTTGAGGGCGGCGAAAGCCAGGGCCAAGGTTGTGAGGTTTTTTCGCGGGTTGAGCCTGGCTACGCAGAGTATGTAGGGACGGCGAATTCCGTAACGCCCGGCCACACGCCGGATTTCTTCCTCGGACGCCCGCTGGGAGAACGCGGGGCCGACTCCATGGGGTATGACCGCGACCTTTTCGGCCGGGAGGCCGTAAGTCCGCAGGAGGTCGCTTCGGGAGAAGGCCGATCCGGTGATAATCTGCCGGGCGCGAAGAGCGGTCCGCCGGACAAGGAGACGGGATCGGATATTAAACAACGTCGAGAACGTGTGAGGGAAGTGAAGAAAGCCCAGGTCGTGGATCGTGGCTACGAGGCGGCCGCCGTGCAAAGGCGGGGCGATGTACTGGACGTGAAGGATGTCGAGACGGTCACGTCGGGACATGCCCGCCAGGAATGAAGAGATGCGGAGAAGCGGGTTGCGCACGGGAATTTCCCGGAGAACGACATGAGGCGGGAGCTTCCATTCCCGGAAAAAGGGATGCTGGCTTTCGGTGACATAGAGAAAATAAGTGTTGTCGGCGT
>VGJG01000475.1 GCA_016867615.1 Candidatus Aminicenantota bacterium
CCGGGCGGGGGTCGAAGTCGTCCTGGGGGTCCTCGAGGAGAGAAACCCGAGGTTGAACCAGGCTTATTTCAAGTACATCAGAAGCCGCACGCCCTTCGTCACTCTTAAAGCAGCCCTGACTTGGGACGGAAGGATGGCCACGCGCTCCATGAAATCCCGTTGGATTTCCAGCCCGGCGGCCAGGGATTATGCCCACCTCCTGCGCGCCGAGCACGACGCCCTGCTGGTGGGGATCGGCACGATTCTCCGCGACGACCCGCTGCTCACCGTGCGCCATCCCCTGTGGCCGGGAAAGCGCCTCTGGAGGGCGGTTCTCGACTCACGGCTCCGGTTTCCCCCGGAAGCCCGAATCGCCGGGACCCTGGATTCGGGTGGAGTGCTCGTCTTCACCGGTTCCGACCCCCCCTTGGACAGAGTCCGCGCCCTGGAAAAAAGAGGGATCGAGGTCATTCCCCTGCCGCGGGGCGCGGGCGGCCTATCGCTGAGTCCGGCGCTCGAGGAGCTCGGCCGCCGCGAGGCGGCATCCCTGCTCGTCGAGGGCGGGGGGACGGTCATCTCCTCATTCCTGGACAAGAGGCTCGCGGACAGGCTCGTTCTGTCCCTCAGCCCGAAGCTGTTCGGAGGCCTGCGGGCCCCTTCGCTCTATGAGGGCCGGGGAGCGGATGAGGTGCGCGACGCCCTCAGATTGAAGAGGACGCGCGCCTTCGAGCTGGGAGACGAGGTCTTCCTGGAAGGATATCCGTGATGTTCACCGGAATCATCAAGCATCAAGGGCGATTCCTCGGCTACGGACGGGGAAAGCAGGAGCTGACCCTAGAGGCGGAAGCCCTGGCGGACCGCCTGAGCGAGGGCGACAGCCTGTCGGTCAACGGCGTCTGCCTGACCCTGGCTTCCCGGTCGAAGTCCAGCCTGGTTTTCAACCTGTCCCGGGAGACCCTGTCCCTGACGACGCTGGGAGGGTTGGCCGCCGGAACGCCCCTCAACCTGGAGCTGCCCCTGACGCTCGAGACCCCGCTGGGAGGCCATCTCCTCACCGGGCACGCGGACTACCGGGGAAAGGTGGTCCGGGTCATCGAGCGCCGGCCGGGGAGGAGGGTGGGCGTCTCCCTGCCCGCCGCCTTCAGGCCGCTCGTCGTCTCCAAGGGGTCGGTGGCCGTGGACGGTGTCAGCCTGACGGTCGCCTCACTGGCCGCCTCCTCCTTCGACGTCGAGCTCATCCCCCTGACCCTACGCCATTGCACGCTCGGCCGGCTGAGCCCCGGGGACGCGGTCAACGTCGAATGTGACATCCTGGGCAAATACGTGTATAATTATTTGTCCAGAAATCCCCGCTGACCCGAGGAATCGGGCGGCTTGTCGAGAGGCCCCATGTCCGAAGCGTTCCGAACCGCCTCCGTCGAGGACGCCGTCCAGGCCGTCCGCGACGGCCGTCTCGTCATCATCGTGGACGACGAGGATCGCGAAAACGAGGGCGACCTGATGATCGCGGCCGAGAAGGCCACCCCCGACGCGATCAACTTCATGACCAAGCACGGCCGCGGCCTGATCTGTCTCCCGATGACGCCCCAGCGCCTCGAGGAGCTCCAGCTCCCCCTCATGGTCTCCCAGAACACGGCCCGTTTCGAGACGGCCTTCACCGTGTCCATCGACGCCCGCGAGGGGGTCACGACCGGGATCTCGGCGCCCGACCGGGCCCGGACGGTCCTGGTCGCCCTCGACCCGGCGACGCGGCCCTGCGACCTGGCCCGGCCCGGCCATGTCTTCCCCCTCCAGGCCCGCGACGGCGGCGTCCTCGCGCGCGCCGGACAGACCGAGGCCGCCGTGGACCTGGC
>VGJG01000476.1 GCA_016867615.1 Candidatus Aminicenantota bacterium
GGTCAGTAGGGTGTAGCCCGACGGTCCCCAGAAATCCCGGCCGTAGAACTTTTTCCAGTAGTTGCCCCCCCACCAATTCTCCTCGCCGTCGGCCTTGGTGGAGCCGACGCAGATGCCGTACATCTCCCTGTTTTTCGAGTTCCGGCCCAGCTTTTTCGCGTGGAAGACGTGGTCGTGGCCGTAGAAGATGACGTCGACGCCGTTCTTTCTCATCATCTCCGTGAGCTGCACCTGCTCGATGGAGTCCGGGTTCAGCCCGATCGAGGCGTAATCGTCCGCGGTGAACAGGGGGCCCCGCCCGTAGGCGTAATGCGTCTCGCCCTCGTTCGAGCCGGCGGGCCATCCCCCGAGGACGTGATGGAAGGCGACGAGCTTCCAGTCCGCCTCGCAGGAGCTGAGGATCTTCTCCAGCCAGGCCTTCTGACCGGGACCGAGCGTCCACTCCTCGGGAGTTACGGGGGGCTTGGGAAGGTAGCGCATGACGTCCAGGGCGACAAAAAGGACGCGTCCCAACCTGAGCTTGCCCGATTTCAGGCTGGACCGCGGCTGGTATTCTCCGAAGTATTTGAAGTAGTAATTTTCCTGGTCGGAGCTGTGCTCATCGGCTCCCGGCTGCTTGAAGTATTTCCTCCGGAAATAGGTGCCGAACTCCTGGGTCCTGTAAAAGGGGGCCTCGCCGTCGTGATTCCCCAGGGCCCAGCAGACCTCCGTGCCCGGCGCCAGGCCCGACAACCCCTTCCTCATGCCCAGCCTGAATTTCCTCTCGATTTCGTACAGCTCCTCCCAGGTCGCCTCCGCCACGGAAGGCAATCCGAGGTTCCGCCATTTGTGCCCGCCGCCCCCGTTGTCGTCCCCCAGGTTCCAGACGAAATCGGGGTTCTGCCGCTTGATCTGCGTCATGCCGCTGGCGAAGCAGAAGGCCTGCCGCAGCTGCCTCAGCTCGCCCGTCGGCAGCCAGTCGGGATTCTTGTTCAGCTCCCGGAGCAGGATCTTGAAATGCTCCCCGCTGACCTTGGCTTCCTTCAGGAAGGGGTCCTGGACATTTCTGTCGGCGTCGTCGAAGACGTGCGGGTCGCCGTAGAGGGCGATCTTGATCGTCTCCCCGGCGTTTCGGACGGGGGTTTTGACCGTGACCCTGGGCGTCGCTCTCAAATTGCCGCCGTCGGTCTTGTACTCCAGCCAGTAGGTGAACTCCGGCGCGTTGGGTATGACGAAGGGGATGTCCAGGCTGTCGTCGGCGCTGAACGATTCCGTGAAGGAAGGCGCTCCTGACGAGGAGTCGCTCCCGTCGACGATGACCTGAAGCTTGCCCTCGACGGTCCTTCCCCTCTTGGGGACGAGGTTGACGTTGGCCAGCTCCGGCCGGAGAAAAAGGACCCGGGGGCTGCACTCGAAATACAGGTCGTCATAGGGATAGGGATAATCGTCGGCCGGGGCGGCCTGGAAAACGGAGGCGTAATCCGGCTTGCCGGCCCCGAAGAGACGGCCGTCGCCCAGGCCGAGGAGGACGGCGCCCGCGCCGGCGCCCCGGATGAAATGACGTCTCTTCACCGCGCTCTCCCCGGGTGGTTTCGGCCCGGACCGGCCCCCGCTCCCCGCCGAGCATTCTTGATTCGATTCCGGCCGCGATTCATCGGGGGAGAGTATAAGGAGTGGAGGGAACGGCTGTCAAGACGGGTTTTCCGCTCTCCTCCTCTCCGATCGACCGATCTTGCGGCAATGCGACCGGCTGATCGAATTGATCGCCGGGCAGGCGGCCGCAGCCCTCAATCAGACGCCGAGGGACGTGCGCCGCGTTCTCCGCCTCACAGCGCCGAGGCGCCGAC
>VGJG01000477.1 GCA_016867615.1 Candidatus Aminicenantota bacterium
ACCCCGAAGTCGACACCTCGTCCCCCGGAGCGATCCCCTCCGTGGTGCCGAGGATGTATTTCAGGCGGCAGGCTCCCGTCCCGTCCCCGGAGAGGACGCCCAGTCCCTTGTCTCCCGCCACGACCACTCCGACGCCGCTCGACTCGTCGGTGATGAGCTGAACCGCGGCTTCGGTAGGCGTTACGGGCTCGACCACGCGGCCGACGAGGTTGCCGAAGCGGTCCAGGACGGCCATGTCTTTCTTGACTCCCGCCCGCCCCCCCTGGTCGATGACCAACGAGCTCTTGTAAGTCAGGGGATCCAGGTTGACGACCGACGCCAATCTCATCTGGAACCGAGTGAGGGCCAGGTAATCCCTCGTCTCCTCCCGGGAACGCAGCTGTTCCGCGGCCCGCCGCAGGACGGCGTTTTCCTGGCTGAGGTGGAAATTCTCCCGCCTCAGGTCCTGATTTTGACGCTCGACCTGGAGATGGAAAACATAGACCCGCCACAGCCGGCCGAAAAAGCGGAACACGGCCGACACGCCGTGCTGCACGGGAGTCAGGACGGAAAAGACGGCTTTTTCGATGAGGCTGGGGCCCGATCCCAGGGGGACCTGGAGCGAGATCAACAGCAGCTGGGCGACCAGAAGGGCGATGAAGACCCTGAGCGACCGTTTCTCCTTGGGCAGCAGAGCCATGCGCGGGCGTTCGGGGGCCTCAGATGAGCGACACCTTTCTCAGCAGCTCCAGGTCATCCAGCATTTTTCCCGCGCCCATGACCACGGTGGTCAGGGGGTCCTCGGTGATGAACACCGGCAACTGGGTTTCCTCCCGGATGCGCCGGTCGAGGTTCTTGAGCAGGGCCCCTCCTCCGGTGAGGATGATGCCTCGGTCGATGATGTCCGCCGACAGCTCGGGAGGGGTCTTTTCCAGGGCGATGCGGATGGCGTTGATGATGGCCGTAACGACATCCTCGAGCGACTCCCGCATCTCCTGGTCGTCGACGACGATCGTCTTGGGGATGCCGTCCCTCAGGTCTCGGCCCTTGATCTCCATGGTCAGAGGCTCGTCCAGGGGGTAGGCCGAGCCGATCTGCATCTTGACCGTCTCCGCGCTCCGCTCCCCGATGAGCAGGTTGTATTTCTTCTTCAGGTACTGGATGATGGCCTCGTCCATCTCGTTGCCGGCGATGCGGATGGAATGGTCGAAGACGATCCCGTCCAGGGAGATGACGGCGATGTCCGTGGTGCCGCCGCCGATATCGACCACCATGTTGCCCGTCGGCTCGGAAATGGGCAGGTCGGCGCCCACGGCGGCCGACATGGGCTGCTCGACGAGGTAGACCTCGGTGGCCTTGGCTCTCAGGGCCACGTCCTTGACCGCCCGCCTCTCGACCTGGGTGACCCCCGTGGGGATGCCGATGACGATGCGGGGCCGGAGGAGGAACCCCCGGTTGTTGGTCGCCTTCTTGATGAAGTAATCGAGCATCTTCTCGGCGATCTCGAAGTCGGCGATGACGCCGTCCCTCATGGGGCGGATGGCCATGACCGAGGAGGGCGTCTTGCCCAGCATCTCCTTGGCCCGGTGGCCGACGGCCTCCACCTTGCCCGTGGACTTGTTGATCACGACGATCGAGGGCTCCTGGAGGATGATGCCCTTGCCCCTCATAAACACCAGGGTGTTGGCCGTGCCCAGGTCGATGGCCAGGTCGCAGAACAGTCTGTCTTTAAACCACTTGATCAGGCCCATGGAAGTCCTTCTTTCGGTTGCATCCTCTATTTAGCACAAATAACCCCACGTGGCAAATCCGAAGGATCGTTGTGCGGCATCTCCAAATCTGTGA
>VGJG01000478.1 GCA_016867615.1 Candidatus Aminicenantota bacterium
GCCGGCGCGGCCTGGCTGGCCGGCCGGATGTTCGGTTGAGCTTCCTGGGGCGTTCGGCCGAGCAGAAGACATCGATGGGGTCGTTCAAGCCATGAGAATCAAGGTCAACCGCAGCAAATGCACGGGTTGCCGGCTCTGCCTGCAGATCTGCGCCATCGAGAACTTCGGGGAGATCAACCCGAAAAAAGCGGCCCTGCGCATCGAGGCCAAGTTCCCCGACCCGGGGCAATACCGGCCCTTCGTCTGCACCCAGTGCGGCAAATGCGCCGAAGCCTGTCCCGAGGGCGCCATCAGCCGCAACGACATCGGCGCCTACATCGTGGACAAGGCGCTCTGCACCAACTGCGGAGCATGCGTGCCCGTCTGTCCGGTGGGTGTCGTCTTCCAGCATCCCGAACTCGACCAGGTCATCATCTGCGCCTTCTGCATGAAGTGCACCGAGCTGTGCAACACGGGGGCGATCGTAAAATGGGACAAGGCTCCTGCGGCCGCCGAGGCCGAAGCCGGCGCGGAAGCGGAGGCCTGACATGGCGAACGGACTGGCCGGCACGTCACTCCGCATCAACCTCAAAACGGGCGCCGTCCGCCGCCTTCCCACGGACGAAGCCCTGTTCCGGCGATGGCACGGCGGCCGCGGCATCACCGCCAAGCTCATCTACGACGAAGTGCCGCGCGACGCGGACCCCCTCGGCCCCAAAAACATTTTCATCCTCAACGCCGGGGTCATGAGCGGCGCGTTCATCCCCGCCGGCTCCAAGGTGAGCTTCGGCTCGGTCTCGCCCCTGACCAACGGCCACGGCGACTCGAACATGGGCGGCCACCTCGGACCGGCCCTGAAATTCGCCGGCTACGACCTGGTCGTCTTCGAGGACATCGCGCCGCGGCCGGTTTTCCTCTACATCGACGACGACCGGGTGGAGCTGCGCGACGCCGCGAAATTCTGGGGCATGAAGTCCCTGGACTGCGAGAAGGCTCTCAAGGAGGAGCTGGGGGAGGATTTCGAGATCGCCACGATCGGTCCGGCCGGGGAGAACGGCGTCCTGTTCTCCTGCATCACCCACGACTTCGGCCGCCAGGCGGGCCGGACGGGTCAGGGCGCGGTCATGGGCTCGAAAAAGCTCAAGGCCATTTGCGTCCGCGGGTCGAAGTCGCTCCCCGTCCATGACCTGCCCGCGCTCAGGAAGCAGGTCACGGAGATCATGCTCCGCACCCACAAGCACCCCAACATGGAGCCCTGGCAGAAGTACGGCACGGCCTTCTTCATCCAGTGGTCGAACCAGAACGCGGTCATGCCCTCCTACAACTTCCAGACGACGTACTTCGAGGACGCGGACAAGATCGACGGCGACCAGCTCGTCAACCGCTGCCTCATCACCCACAAGGCCTGTTTCGGCTGCTGGATGAACTGCGGCAAGTACACCAAGGCCGTCATCCCCGGCAAGCCCGAGGTGCATCTCGAGGGCCCGGAATACGAGACGGGCTCCCTATGCGGCGCCAACCTGGGGATGAAGGACATCCACCACGTGGCCTACATCAACTGGCTGCTCGACAACCTGGGCATGGACTCCATGAGCGGCGGTGGGGTCATCGGCTTCGCCATGGAGTGCTACGAGCGCGGCCTGATCACCGAGGCCGACCTGGAGGGGCATCCCCTGAGATGGGGCGAGGTGGACGACGTCGAGCATTTCCTGGACATGGTCGCCCACCGGCGGGGGATCGGGGACTGGTTCGCCCGCGGGACGAAGCGCGCGGCGCAGAAAATCGGCAAGGGAAGCGAGAAGTTCGCCATGCAGGTCAAGGGCCAGGAGATGTCGGGCTA
>VGJG01000479.1 GCA_016867615.1 Candidatus Aminicenantota bacterium
GCGAGTTTCCCGCGCGGTAAACGAACCCCACGATGCGGCCCCGTTGGCATTCCCTCTACAATGAGGAATCCCCGAAACGCATCCGCACTCTCTCGGGGGATGCGCATATACTGACAATGAGAGCGAAATTGTCAGGTCAAGGGCCGGTTGTCCCCGGCCGGCAGCGCGGAAGGCGCGGACTTGGCCGCGGCCTTCGCCGCGCGGGCCTTGTAGCGCCGCCTGGCGACGAGCCAGCCCGCCAGGAAGCCCGCGACGGCCATGACCGGCCAGTTTGCGATGTTATTGCGGCGCCCGCCCAGGATGTTTTGCCGACGGGCTTGGAAGGGTTGCCGAAGGCGCCCGGGCTCGAACCGAAATCCGAGCGAATGGCTTTCAGGCCAACGGCCGATTGTCTCCGGCGGGCGGCGCGGAAGGCGCAGGCGGAGCAGGTGGGGCGGCCTTGGCCGCGGCCTTCGCCGCCTTGTTTTTGTAGCGCCGCCTGGCGACGAGCCAGCCCGCCAGGAAACCCGCGCCGGCCATGATCAGGATGAGCAGCAGGGGCGAGACCCACAGCTTCCAGAAAAAGATCCGGAACTCGTGAGCCTTGATGTTCTGAAAAATCACGATGAGCAGCAGCGCTCCCCCGATGAGCAGCAGGACGTCCTTGACGCTCATCACGGGATGGGGTTTTTGTTGTTTTTCCATGCTCCCTCTTTCTTAATAATAAACATACTCTTTTCCAATTTATCTGGCAACCGGGGGCCTCTCATATTTTGTGATTGCCAGATCGTTGTGAAAGGGTGGCGCGGCGAGGGGGCCCCCCGCCCGCGCGCAGCAGCTTTGCTGCGAGCACGGCCGGGGGAGAGCCGCGACAGGACCCTATGGAAGCTAAGCGGTCAATCACAAAATATGAGAGGCCGCCCTCACAGCCATTTTTTGCGCTTGAACATCACGAACATCACCCCGGCCACGAGCCCCATGAGCCCCAGGGCCCCCCAGTAGCCCCACTTCCAGCCCAGCTCGGGCATGTGCTTGAAATTCATGCCGTAGACCCCGGCGATGAAGGTCAGGGGCATGAAGATCGTGGCGATCAGGGTCAGGACCTTCATGACCTCGTTCATCCGGTTGCTGACGCTGGTCAGGTAGGTGTCGAGCATGCCGGTCAGCATGTCCCGGAAGGTCTCGACCGTGTCGATGACCTGGATGGTGTGGTCGTAGACGTCCTTGAGAAAGACGGTCGTGCTGTCCTTGACCAGCGGCGATTCGCGCCGCTCCAGGCGGGCGATGGCTTCACGCAGGGGCCAGACCGACTTGCGGAGGAAGATCATCTCCCGCTTCAGATGGTGGATGCGCTGCACCACGGCCGTCTTGGGCTCCTTCAGGATCTCCCCCTCCAGGGCCTCGATCTCGTCCCCGATCTTCTCCAGCTCCAGGAAGTAGCCGTCCACGATGGCGTCGAGCAGGGCGTAGGCCAGGTAATCCGATCCCAGGTTCCGGATGCGGCCCTTGCCGTTCCGGATCCTCTCCCGGACCTGGTCGAAGACGTCGCCCACGTCCTCGAGGAAGGACAGGAGGTGGTTGGGCCCGATGATCAGGCTGACCTGCTCGAACCGCTCCTCGCCGCCGTCCCGGCGGGGGTGGAGCATCTTGACCACGAGGAACAGGTAATCGCCGTAATCCTCCAGCTTGGGCCGCTGGGAGGTGGTCATGATGTCCTCCAGGGTCAGGGGGTGGATGCCGTAGCAGCTCCCCAGCTCCTGGATCAGCGCGGCGTCATGGATGCCGTCCACGTTCATCCAGGTGACGGTCTCCGTGTCGCGGAACGGGACGCAGTCCGA
>VGJG01000480.1 GCA_016867615.1 Candidatus Aminicenantota bacterium
CGCTTCGCGGCCTCGAGGTAGACCTGCTGCGAGGCGGGCAGGATGAGACAGCGCACATCCTTGTGCACCCGGCGGCCCTTGAGGATGCGCGCCGCGGCTTCCATATCCTCGAACCGGCCGTTGGTGCAGGTGCCGATGAGCGCCTGGTGGATTTTCGTCCCCGCGACCTCGGTCACGGGCTTGACGTTGTCCACGGTGTGCGGACAGGCGACCTGGGGGACGAGAGCGCTCAAGTCGTAGGTCAGGGTCTTCTCGAACCGGGCGTCGGGGTCGGAGACGATCTCTTCAAGCGCAGCGTCCGTCCTCCCCCGCAGCCACTCTCTCGTCACCTCGTCGGGGGGAAAATAGCCGTTCTTGGCGCCCATTTCGGCGGACATATTGCACAGGACGAACCGGGAGGCGACGCTGAACGAAGAGGCCGCCGGCCCGCCGAACTCCACGGCCCGGTAGTCGGCCATGTCCGCCCCGCCGTCGCCGATGATCTTGAGGGCGGCGTCCTTGGCCGAAACGCCGTCCGGAAAGCGGCCGGTGAAGACGATCCGGATCGTGTCCGGGACGCGCAGCCAGATCTCGTCCACGGCCCAGATCGAGGCCGTCTCGGTCCGGCCGATGCCCGCGCTGAACGCGCCCAGGGCGCCGTAGCTCGTCGTGTGGGAGTCCGAGCCCACGATGAGGAGTCCCGGTCGGGCGAACCCCTCCTCGGCGAACACCTGGTGGCAGACGCCCCGGTGGACGTCGAAGAAATGCGCGATCCCCTGCTCGGCGACGAACTCGCGGATGCTCTTGTGGTTCTGGGCGTATTTTTCCTCGGAGGCCGGGACGATGTGGTCCAGGACGATGACGACCTTGTCCGGCCTCTTGACCCGCTCGAGGCCGAGCTTCCGGAATTCCTTGATGATCGCCGAGGAGTTGTCGTGGGAGAGGACGAAGTCCGGGGAGACGGTGACCACGTCCCCGGCGCGCACCGGACGGCCCGCCCGGGCGCCCAGGATCTTCTCGGAGAAAGTGCGGTTCATCGCCGTCCCGCCGGGCCGCCTTGGGCGTCGAAACCGGCCGCGTTTCTGACAAGCCTCTTGGTCTTCCCGGGGGAAATGAGGTGCCTAGGCATGATGTCCCGCATTGTTCCCTCCCCCCCTCTTATTTCAGGGCGTCGAAGTTGACGAAGTCGGCGTGGTTGACGATGACGGCCTCGACCGTGCGGCGCAGGCCGTCGCCCTCCTTGGAATGGGCGGCGATGATGTGCACCACGCCCTCGGGCAGCCCGTGCTTGTAGGCGAAGGCCGCTCCCGAGACGGGATGGCGCAGGAGCTCGCCCGAGCCGCTCTTCACGAAGCGCTCCCCCTGCCGGGCGTACTCGAACATCTTGCCCACGTCGTGGAGCAGAGCGCCGCTGAGAAGGATGTCGCGGTCGACGGACAGGCGCCCGGGGTAAGCCTTGACGAGCTCGTCGGCGATGGCCCGCGCCGTGCGCGTCACGGCCAGAGTGTGGGCGACGAGGTTGACCGGTGTCCCGGAGATGAGCAGGGTGAAGGGCATCTTCTCCAGGTCGCCGAACGTCCAACCGGCCTCCCTCATGGCCTCCAGCCAGACCGTGATCGTCTTCTCCCTCAAGTCCGCGTCGCCGATCGACCCGAACTCGGGCATGGATTTCAGCAGTTCGTCTGTCATTCAAACCTCCCTGTCGGCCGGGCCGTCGTACTCGAAATCCTCGGGGTGGATCTTGCGCATGGGCTTCATCCGCGTCTTCTCCTCGTGGACGTGGGCCACGAGCCCCGGCAGGCGGGCGATGATGAAAAAAGCGTTGCCCAGC
>VGJG01000481.1 GCA_016867615.1 Candidatus Aminicenantota bacterium
AGGCCCGTGGTCGACAAGGAGAACTGCATCCAGTGCGGCATCTGCTGGAAGTTCTGCCCCGACGTGTCGATCGTCATCGAGGACGAGTTCCCGGTCATCGACTACGTCTACTGCAAGGGATGCGGCATCTGCGCCGAGGAATGCCCCTCCAAGTGCATCGCCATGGTGGAGGAAAAGAAATGAAGAAGGTCATCATGGGCAACCACGCCCTGAGCTGGGGGGCGCAGCTCGGACGGGCGCAGGTCATCGCCGCCTACCCCATCACCCCCCAGACCCAGGTCGTCGAGCTGCTGTCGGAGATGTGCGCCAACAAGTCGCTCGACGCCAAGTTCATCAAGGTCGAGTCCGAGCACTCGGCCATGGCCGCCTGCATCGGCGCCTCCCTGGCCGGCGCCCGAACGTTCACCGCCACCTCGGCCCACGGGCTGCTCCTCATGCATGAGATGCTCCACTGGGCGGCCATCGGCCGCCTGCCCGTGGTCATGGGCAACATCAACCGGGCCATCGCGCCCGGCTGGAGCATCTGGTGCGACCAGAACGACAGCCTGTCCCAGCGGGACACGGGCTGGATGCAGTACTACTGCGCCTCGAACCAGGAGGTCCTGGACACGATGATTCAGGCCTTCAAGGTCAGCGAAGCCCTGGCCGTCCCGAGCATGATCATGCTCGACGCCTTCGCCCTGTCCCACACCTACGAGGTCGTAGACATCCCGGACCAGAAGAAGGTGGACGAATACCTGCCCCCCTTCCGGCCCAAGCTCCGGCTCAGCTCCGACGACCCGCGGGCCTTCGGAGGCCTGACCTCGCCCGAGCATTACTTCGAGCTGCGCTACAAGCAGCAGAAGGACATGGAGAAGGCGCCCGCCCTCGTGGCCGAGACGGGCCGGGAGTACGAAAAGGCCTTCGGGCGGCGGCTGGAGCTCATCGAGGCCTACCGGAACGAGGACGCCGACCTGCTGTTCATCACCTCAGGCACGACGGGCTACACGGCCCGGGTGGCCGTGGACGCCCTGCGGGAGGAGGGCGTCAAGGTCGGCAACCTCCGCATCCGCCTCTTCCGGCCCTTCCCCTTCGCCGAGATCCGGAGGCTCGTCGGCCGCTCCGGCCGTCGAGTGGCCGTCGTGGACCGCAACATCTCCTTCGGCTGCCACGGAATCTTCTACCAGGAAGTGAAGTCGGCCCTCTACGGGCACGCCGACGGGAAGCCCGTCTTCGGCTACATCAGCGGGCTGGGCGGCCGGGACATCACCGTCGAACATTTCAAGGAGATCGCCCGGGACGCGCTCGAGCGCAAGCCGCCCGCCGAGGAGATCGTCTGGATCGGAGTCAGAGCATGAAAAAAGAGAAGACGATGAAGCTCACCCTCCCCGCGGAGGAGTTGATGGGCCCCGGCCACCTGGCCTGCCAGGGCTGCGGGGCCACGCTGGCCATGCGCTACGTGCTCAAGGGCCTCGGCCCCAAGACGGCCCTCTGCATCCCCGCCTGCTGCTGGGCGGTCATCGACGGCGCCTTCCCCCACTCCTGCCTCGAGGTGTCGATCTTCCATTGCGCCTTCGAGACGGCCGCCTCCTCGGCCTCGGGCCTCAAGGCCGGGCTGGAGATGACGGGCGACAGGGAGACGACGGTCGTGGGCTGGGCCGGGGACGGGGGGACGTTCGACATCGGCCTCCAGGCCCTGAGCGGCGCCGCCGAGAGGAACGAGGACATCCTCTACGTCTGCTACGACAACGAGGCCTACATGAACACCGGCATCCAGCGCAGCTCGGCCACGCCCTACGGGGCCTGGACGACGACGACGCCGGTCAA
>VGJG01000482.1 GCA_016867615.1 Candidatus Aminicenantota bacterium
GAAGACGATGGGCAAGCCGGCGCTGGCCGACCTGTCCGAGGGCCGGGTGACGCTGCCCCTGATCGACGCCCTGAGGCAGGACGGCCGGGCGGACCGGGTCCGGGTCCGAAGGCTCCTGCCACGGGTGAAGACCGACCCCGCGTCGCGAGAGGAGATTCTGGGGATCATCCGCTCCGGCTCCGCGCTGGAGAACACGTACCTCCGGGCCGAGAAGTTCAGCCGCCGGGCCCGGGCGGCGCTCGACGGGTTCCCCCCCAGCGTCCACCGCCGGAGCATGTCCCTGCTGGCCGAGTTCGTCCTCAGCCGCAACCGGTAGCCCCCGCGCCCATGCTCGAGATCGAGGTCAAGGTTCCCGCGGCCGACCTGTCCGCGGCCCGGGCCAGGCTCCTGGAGCTGGGCGCCGTCGTCCTCCAGGAGCGGCACCTCGAGGAGAACACCCTGTACGATCTCCGGGGGGGCGACCTCACCCGCCGACGGGAAGCGCTCCGGCTGAGGACCAGGGGCAAGAGGGCGGAGCTGACCTTCAAGGGCGCACCCCACAGGTCCCGGCGCTTCAAAATCCGCCGGGAGTTCGAGACCGAGGTCCGCAAGCCGAAGCAGGCCATGAAAATCCTGGCCGCGTTGGGATTCGTCCCTGTCTTCGCCTATTCCAAGCACCGGTCCGTGCTGAAGGTCGACCGGGTGCGCGTCTGCCTGGACGAGACGGCCGCCGGAAACTACCTCGAGTTTGAGGGGGAGAGGAGCAGGATCACCGCCCTGCTGAGAAAACTCAAGATCCCCGCCCGGATGATGACGAAAAAAACCTACGTCGAGCTGCTGAAGAAGGCTTAGCCTTCCTCTTTCTCCGCGTCCTCGAACCCATCGGGAAGCTCCGCCTCGTATTCCTCCTCTTCCTTCTCCTCGTCCGCGGCGGCGCCCTCTTCGGCCCCGACTTCGGCTTCGTCCTCGACATCGGCCTCGAGCTCGACCTCGGCCGCGCCGACACCGTCCCCGCCCAGGAAGGAGCGGTCCTCCTTCTCCAGGATCTCCTCGGGCGAGAAAGGCAGGACCCGGAAGTCGATCAGCCCCTCCTTGACCTCGTGCTGGGCCAGGATGATGGGATTCCTGGTCTTGGCCCTGGTCTTGGTTTTCGCCCCCTTGAGGAGCGTCTTGGCCCGCTTGGAGGCCAGATGGACGAAACGGAACTTGCTGTCGATATTGCCCAGCGTGGAGACGAAGGGCTGTTCTTCTTTTTTCTTGGGAGCCGTTGTTTTTTTCTTTGTAGCCATGGGAGGCGGGGAATTCTAGCACAATCGGGGGGAAAATTCAAATCCTCGCGTCAGCCAACTTCAATGGTCTCTTGGTCCTCTTCCATTATGTCCATAATGTGCAGGGAGGCCGGCTGGGAGAGGCAAGTCGCCGGAATCGCCCCTTGCCCCCTGTGGAACCAGTCCCGTCGGTTCCCCCCGTCGGCAAGCCGACGGGACCCCCCTCCGCTATGGGGGCCTCGGGGCGAATCCGGCGCCTCGCAATCCGGAATGGCGTTCTAGCCGTTCAGGCCGGCCTCCCTCCCAAGCGTGTCAGCCCTCAGAAGATGGAAGAGAGCCTACCTCTTCAATCACAAAAAGCGATGCTTGTTGCCGAGCCAAGATAGCTGCGCTCGATTTGACTTTTCCTAGTTACTCCTCGTTTTGATATAATCCCTCCCCGAAAAAGAGCTCTGGCGCGTATAATTTATTGAACGCCCGGGCCGGAAGGAGAACGTCGTGAAAAGAAAAATCCTGTCGGTCTTCTGTCTCGTCATCCTGTCCCTTGCCGTAT
>VGJG01000483.1 GCA_016867615.1 Candidatus Aminicenantota bacterium
CGCGAAAACCGGATGGCGCAATCCGCGGCGTCGATCCGGCTGCGCTGTCCCGACCCGATGCCATGAACCTTGTCCTTCTGACCGATGACAACCGCGTTGGAGCGGGTGAAACAGGCGACGATCCAGTTGAACACGGCGGCCTCGAGCTCATCGGCGGCAGGCAGCCGCATGGAGACGACGTCAAGATCCTTGCTGGACACGATCCTGGAGTCGAACCTCTTCTGGACGAGCAGGCCGCCGGCCAGCCGTTTGAATTCCAGCCCGTTGTCCACTGCTTCCTTGTCCGCCGGGCTGCCCATCTTGACGACGCGGAGCGTCTTTCTCGCCGCCAGAACCTCCAGCGCTTCGGGCGCGTAGTCCGGCGCATAAACGACTTCGATATTTCTCTGGCTTTCCACAAGAAGCCTGGCCAGAGCTTCTGTAATTCGCCCGCCGAAGACATCGACGCTCCCGAAATTGGAGAGCGGGTCGCTGCCCCAGGCTTTTTCGAAGGCTTCTTCGACCGTCTCCGCGACCGCCACTCCGGCGGGCATCTCATGCTTGATCAGGGCGCAGGCGATTTGATGGGGCCTGATTCTGGCCAGCTTCCAAACGATTCTCTGCCCCAAGTCCATGTCTCCCATGTTGATGTAGCTCAGACCTTTGCTCCCTTCCTGCAGGACGCTCAGGGTCGCCATGTTCGGTCCGGTCGCGCCCTCTTCGGCGTAGAAGGCGGCCGGATACCCGGGATTCTCGCCGTAGCGCATGGAAATTTTCTTGCGGAATTCCTGGCCGCCGAACGCGAGCTTTTCCGGAAAAACCTCCGAGACTCTTTTGGAGTACTGTAAACGGCTGGATTTGTCCACTTTTTCCATGGGTTTTTTCTTACCTCTCGTTTCTGTTGATTATCGCGGCATCGAAGTCTTCGAAATCGCCGAGCGGCGCAAAAACACAGGCGACAGCCACCCGGTAGTCGGGAGCCGAAGGCGCTGGCGCGAGCGCGTCGTAAAGGGCTTCAGCCAGCGAGCGCGCGTCCGGCGCGGCGATTGTGGTGTCTAACGGGGCGCGGTCAAAGGAAGGGAGCGGATTCTCCACCCTGCCGGCGTAGGTGGCAATCATCTTCGCTCTTCCGGGCTCAAGAACCCAGGGATAGAACGCCCTTTCCTCGCTGGCGCGGCTCTCCTTCCTGAGGATACTCAGGCATGCCTTTGCATCCGGAAGGACACACCCGGCCAGGCGCGGCGTGAAATGCGGAGCATCCGGCTCACAGCTCCAGCTCTCAAGGGCATTCCTCAGGATGTCCTCGGGCTCTCCCTCTGCACGAAGAGCCTTGAAGATGTCCTCAGTCTGCCGGCCATTGGAAACGGCAATCCCCTTTCCGATGGCGATGGCCCTGTACACCAGGAGGTCCGTCTTCCCCTGGCGGAGGACTTCTTCATCGGTGGGCTTGGTCCAGATGCTTCCGGCCTGCAGCCGGAGCTTCCTGGCCTGGCTCGAGGCCGACCGCCCGGTGATGGCGTATCCGACGATAACGTGCTCAGCGGCCCGGTCGAGGCCTATCAGGATGAGCCGGCCCGGATACGCCATGTCCTTGAGCGCGGCCAGAGGCTTGTGCATCTTATCTCCTCCTTCCGGACGCTCCATTGATAGCATAGAGATGGGGCGAAGTCAAAGCCGCCCGCCACCCGAAATTGCCGATAGGGAATTCTCGTCAAGCGAGAGTGCTTGATGTTGAAAGAGATTATCATGATAGCGAGTGCACCCGAGGGGTGGCGTGGTTCGGGGCCTTGTCTGGGGGGAAAAGGCGAGGGGCTTGGGTG
>VGJG01000484.1 GCA_016867615.1 Candidatus Aminicenantota bacterium
GGCGGGCCTTGCGGAGCATCCGGAGTTCCAGCCCGTCGTCTCTCAGCCGGATCTCGTAGGAAGCCGAGCGGGCCATGTCGTGCAGCAGCCAGACGCCGACGAAAGCCAGGGGCCACATGATCAGGAGGAATATCCACCCCTGGGTGAATGTCTGGACCGTGCCGCCGACGATGAAAAAGGGCAGGGCGAAGAAAGGGAGGAACATGAGCAGGGAAGCGACGTCGCCGAGGACAACCCGCCAGGGCGCGTAGCGGATCGACGCCCGGTCAAGTTTCGGACGCGGCAACAAGACGTAAAAAAGCAGCCCGGCGAGCAAGATCCAGAGGCTGAATTTCCGGCAAGGCCTCAGGAAGCGGGCCGGCGGCCTGGGGCGGCGGGAGAAACCGCTGCCGAAATGAAAATCGTCGTCCCCGTACGTCTGGAGAACGATTTCGAAGTAGGCGCTCCCGCCCTCGGGTCGGTCGAGCGCCGCGACGAGCCGGTCGTGATTCTTCTCGAGGCGGCCCCTCAGGATTTGGAGGGGCGGTTCATCGGGCCGGAAGAACACGCGGCGCGGGTAGAACGTCAGATCCCGGTCCTCGGCGCTCACCCGAAAAAGCCACGGATGCCCGCTCAGCTCGCCGGCTCCCCCGCGGGAGACGGCGAGGACGTTTTCCAGAAATACTCTCCACTCGGGCGTGTCGGCCTTGAACAGAATGCCGCGCGTGGTTTCTTCGATGTATTCGAGAAGAGGCAGTGCGCGAAGACGCTGCCCTTCTTCCGTCCAGGCCGTTTCGTCGTCCTGCTCCTCGGCCAGGTCCAAGGGCCGGACATAGAGGAGCGGTTCGAGGGACACATATTGAGCCGTCCCGACGGACAGGACGAGGGCCAGCAGGAGCAAGGCACGTCTCATCCATTCCATGGACACCCTCCCGGGCCTATGTGGAAACACTCACCCGTCCATCCTATCATCCGGAAAATCAGGTAGCAATTTCCCCGATTTGGCGCGTGGTAGCCTGGCAAAGATGTCCCCCTTAACTGCCAAGCCAATATGCCCCCTCCATCTTGATAGGCCCCAGTCGGCAAAGTCTCTTTTCAATGGCCATTCGATGCCGGCTTTCTCCGTTGCGATGCAGTACCCTCTATTGACATATATCATAGACTCGGAACAAAGAAAGAAATCCAAGAACGATTTGCTCCGCGCCCTCCGCGCCGCCGACCTGGGGACCTGGGACGAGGCCCACAGGGAAAGAACCAGGGAATCGGATGATCGGGGTTGACACGGGCTTTTTCTTCGCGCTGCGGGAGAGTCATCCCCTGGCGGCCAAGGTCTTTCAAGAGGAAGACCTCGCCGTTTCCGTCCTGACTCAGTTCGAGCTCCGAAGAATCTCCCTGCGCCAGGGCATCCCCTGGAAGGACATCGGCGGCCCGTTGACCCGGTCGGCGACCGTCCTCGACATCACCGCGGAAGCCGCCGACGCGGCGGCCCGCATCGCGCAGGGGACGGGGATGCCCGCGCTCGACGCGCTCATCCTGGCCTCCCTCGCCGCGGCCGGCTGCCGGAAGGTCTGCACGCGGGACGCGCATTTCGCGAAATACCGCGGCAAAGACATCGAGATCATCCTTCTCGCCTGAGCGCCGTGCCTCACTCGCCGTACATTTCGGCAATCAGGCGGCGGAGAAGGGAGGCCTCGTCCCCGGATAAAACGCCGATCTTTTCTCTGAGGCGGTTCCTGCCGATCGTCCGGATCTGATCAGAAGTGACCTCCTCATCCATGTCCTTATCCCCGACCGGTTTCCGGCACCGCCACGACGCCG
>VGJG01000485.1 GCA_016867615.1 Candidatus Aminicenantota bacterium
GGCCGGAGCTCCGGCCAGGATCGTCAAGAGGACGGTCCGCGATTTCCCCGGCTCCTTCTTCCCGAGCAAGATCATCGTTCCCGACGTTCAAGCCGTTTTCGACCGGGTGGCGGTCGAGGCCTCCCGCGGCTGCCCCCATCGCTGCCGGTTCTGCCAGGCGACGAGCATTTATTTCCCCTACCGGGTCAAGGACCCCGGCCGGCTCATGGACACGATGCGCGACAGCCTGAGAAGAACGGGATTCCAGGACGCCTCCCTCTCCTCGCTGTCCATCAGCGACTATCCCTACCTCGACCGGACCGTCCGGCTGCTCATGGAGGAGCTTTCCAAGGAAGAGGTCAGCTTATCGCTCTCGTCCCTGCGGCCGCAGGGGCTCACATCCGGCTTGGCGGAGAGCATCCTCCGTGTCCGCAAGACGGGATTCACCCTGGTGCCCGAGGCCGGGACGGAGCGCCTGAGACGCGTGATCAATAAAGACCTGACCGACGACGACATCCACCGGGCGGCCGAGGCCGCCTTCGCCGGCGGCTGGAGGCTGTTGAAGCTCTATTTCATGATCGGCCTGCCGGGCGAGCGGCGGGAGGACCTGGAGGCCGTGGTCCGCCTGGTCAAGGACCTCCTGGCCCGGGGAGAGAAAATTCTCGGACGTCCGCCCCTCATCAACCTCAGCCTGTCGTCTTTCATTCCCAAGCCGCATACGCCCTTTCAGTGGCTGGCCATGGAGGACTCCGGAACTCTTGAGGAGAAGAGGACGTCCATCATCCGGGACCTGAGGAGACACCGCTCGGTGGAGATCAAAGCCCGCCGCCCGGAGCAGTCCGTGCTGGAGGCGGTCTTTTCCCGCGGGGACAGGAGGCTGCTCGATGTCCTCAGGTCCGCCTGGCGGGGAGGCGCCCGGTTCGACGGCTGGAAAGACAGGGAAAACGACGCCCCCTGGAGGGAGGCCTTCGAGAAGGAGGGCGTTGACCCGGGGGACTATCTGGGCGCCCTGGGCCTCGAGGACGAGCTGCCCTGGGATCATATCGATACCGGGTTGAAAAAGGAGCACTTGGCCGAGGAGCTCCGGCGCGCCCTTCGGGGAGAGCCCACTCCTTCCTGCCTGGAATCGGATTGCGGAGAATGCCGGGGGTGCAGTCCCGAGTTCCGCCCCGTGAAGACGTTTTCCGGCACGGTGACGCTTCCGAGCCGGCCGCTTGAAAAAGCCGGCGAGCCCTCGTCTCAACCCGTCCGTTATCGGGCTTTTTATGAGAAAACAGGTCGGGCGCGATACCTGGCCCATAACGACCTGATCAACGTCCTGCGACGCGCGTTCCGCCGCGCGGGCGTGTCCGTTGTTCACACCGGCGGATTCCACCCCAAAATGCGCATGTCTTTCCTGCCGGCCATGCCGCTGGGAATGGCCGGATTGTCGGAAGCTCTCGAGTTCGTTTCCGACCGCCTCCTGGAAGAGGGGGATTTTCTGGAGAGGATCAACCGGAGCCTTCCCCGGGGGATTCTGTTCCGTTCGCTGAAGATCAGGTTGCCCTCCGACCTCAGTCTCAGCCGCGACACCGCCGGGTTCGTCTACAGCCTCGACCTCGGGAGCAGGGAGGTTCTGGACGCAATGAAGTCCCTCGGTGAAGAGGGGGATGCCGAACGCGTCGCCTCCGCTCTCGTCCGGGCGTTTCCCGGGGGAGGGGTGACGGCTTCCCCGGCATCGGACGGGGAGAGCATCCGGTTCCGGGTCGAGCTCCAGGGAGGGAATCCTCCCCGTCTCCAGGATGCCGTGGCCGAAGTCCTGCGCCTGGAAAGTCC
>VGJG01000486.1 GCA_016867615.1 Candidatus Aminicenantota bacterium
TCGAAGTCGACCTGGCAGAAATCAAGGAGCCCATCCTGGCCTGCCCGAACGACCCTGACGACGTCAGGCTCCTTTCGGAAGTGGCAGGCGACCGGATTGACGAGGTCTTCATCGGCTCGTGTATGACCAACATCGGTCATTTCCGGGCCGTGGGCAAGATATTCGAGGCCGCAGGGCACCTGCCGACGCGCATCTGGCTGACGCCGCCGACCAAAATGGACGCTGGACAGTTGATGAAGGAAGGGTATTATGCGATCTTTTCCTCCGTGGGCGCGAGAACCGAGATTCCTGGCTGTTCGCTCTGCATGGGAAATCAGGCCCGGGTCAGACCTGGGGCGACCGTCCTTTCCACCTCCACCCGCAATTTCGACGACCGCATGGGCGACGGAGCCCGGGTCTATCTTGGCTCGGCGGAGCTCGGGGCCATCGCGGCGTTAAAGGGAGTGCTGCCCGGGCCGGAGGAATATTTTTCGGTTGTCAGGCAAAAGCTTGAGCCGCATCAAGCCGAAGTCTACCGGTATCTTTATTTTGACGAGATGGGGGAGTTTACCCTTCATTACACGGGCGCTCATTTTTAGCCTGGATGGTTCATGAATCAAAGCCTCCCAGAGCAAGGCAGAAACCGGCGTCATGCCTGCCGGTCTCCCAACGGGAAGGAGAAGAATTCCCGGATAACGTTGATAAAAAAGAGAGGATAAAATGATCGACCTCAGCGGAAAGACGGCGCTTATCACAGGTGGGTCGCGGGGGATAGGTCGGGCCACGGCCGTTCTGTTTGCCCGTGCTGGCGCCGATGTCGCCATCACGTATCAATCGCGTGATGAAGCCGCTTTGGAAGTGAAGGAAGCGGTGGAGTCACTGGGCCGCCAGGGCCAGGTCTTCAAGGTCAATATTTCCGAGGCGGGCGAGGTGCGGCGAACGGTCGAAGAACTCGTCGCAGCCTGGGGAAGAATAGACGTTTTGGTCAACAACGCGGGGATCTGGACGTACCTTGAGATTGGGTCGGGGAACGACAGAGCGTGGAAGGAGACCATCGGGGTTGACCTTGACAGCGTCTACCACTTTACGGATGCGGTCGTTCCGTACATGAAAAAACAGGGCCAGGGTTGCATCATCAATGTCGGCTCGACAGCCGGAATCCGGGGGGAGGCATTCCACTCCCACTATGCCGCCTCCAAAGGGGCCATCAACGCCCTGACCAAATCCTGGGCAGTCGAGCTGGCGCCCTTCCAGATCCGCGTCAACTGCGTCGCGCCCGGTTGGGTCGACACCGACATGTGCGCTGAGGTTTTCAGCGACCCGCAATTTCGGGAGAGCGTCCGCCAGTCCATCCCGCTCCGGAGAATTCCGCCGCCCGAGGACATCGCGGGGCCCATCCTTTTCCTCGCGTCCGACCTCGCCCGCCATATTACGGGAGCGGTCATCAATGTGAACGGGGGGGCGGTGCTCTGCGGATAGGCTCGGGGTATGGGCTCGAAGTGCCCCCCTCCGTTGAGAATGGTCCTGTCACGGCGCGTCCTCTTCGCGTCGAATTTTTGGCTTGCCAAGCGCAACGTTTTTTGCTAATTTTTGTTCAAACTCACAGGAAGGAGGAAACAATGGAGGAAGAAATCGGTCGGATTACCCATTATTTTTCCAAGATCGGCGTGGGTGTCCTCGAGATAACCCAGGGAGAACTCAAGGTGGGCGACACCATCCACATCAAAGGGCACACCACGGATTTTTTTCAGAAAGTCGAATCCATGCAGGTCGAGCACGCCCCTGTCCAGTCGGCCAAAAAGGGAGACTCG
>VGJG01000487.1 GCA_016867615.1 Candidatus Aminicenantota bacterium
AAGAAAGAGCTCGTCGTCTCCTCGGTCGAACACCCCGCCGTCCTGGAGATCGCCCGGTACGCGGAGCACAAGGGGTACGGCGTCCGATACATTCCCGTGGACTCGGGCGGCGTCATCGACCTGGATTTCCTCAGGGACGCGGTCACGCCCCGGACGGCCCTGGTCTCGGTCATGCACGTCAACAACGAGCTGGGGACGATCGAGCCCGTCGCCGAAGCCGCGGCCATCGCCCACGAACACGGAGCCCTCTTTCACACCGACGCCGTGCAATCCTTCGGCAAGCTCGCCTTCAAGGTCGATGAACTGGGCGCGGACCTGCTCTCGATCTCGGCCCACAAGATCTACGGTCCCAAGGGCGTCGGCGCCCTTTTCATCCGCAAGGGCACATCCCTCAAGCCTTTTCTTCACGGCGGGCATCAGGAACGCGGCCTGAGGGCCGGGACGGAAAACACAGCCGGCATCATCGGCTTCGGCCGGGCGGCCGGGCTCCTGAAGATCAAGGGCGCCGGGGACAAGAGCCGGGTCGACGCCCTGTCCGACCGCCTCAGGGCCGGGCTGGTCGAGCGGATCCCCAAAGTCCGCTTCAACGGACACCCGGTGCTGCGGACGAAGAACACGCTCAGCATCGCCCTGCCCGGTCTCGAGGCGGAAGCCGTCCTCCTGGCCCTGGCCACGAAGGGGATCTGCGTCTCGACCGGCTCGGCCTGCAGCGAGGATTCCGAGGAAGTCTCCCATGTCTTGACGGCCATCGGGCTCAAGCCCGAGATCGCCCGCTCCTGCATCCGCATGTCCCTCGGCCGCTTCAACACCGGGGAGGACGTGGAGGCGGTCCTCCGGG
Organism: Candidatus Aminicenantota bacterium; assembly: GCA_016867615.1. Lineage (GTDB taxonomy): Bacteria > Acidobacteriota > Aminicenantia > Aminicenantales > JAFGAV01 > JAFGAV01. The sequence continues at coordinate 839 of VGJG01000487.1, forward strand.
AGCTCCCCGAGATCGTGGACAAGCTGCGGGAAATCTCCGACTTCGACCCCGAAGAGGAGGAAGAATGAGTCTCTTGGAGATCCTGGGACGGAGGGTTCTGCTCCTCGACGGGGCCATGGGCACGGAGCTCATGCGCGCCGGCCTCGAGCCCGGACGGAGCCCGGACTCCTGGAACCTGGAGAGACCCGACGCCGTCCGCGACATCCACCGCCGCTACTTCGAGGCCGGTTCGGACCTGGTCGTAACCAACACTTTCGGCGCCACGCCGCTCAAGCTGTCCGCCTACGGCCTCGGGGACCGGTGCCGGGAGATCAACAGGGCCGGAGCCCTGCTCCTCGGAGCCGTCAGGCCTGCGGGCCGGTTCATCGGCGGGGACATCGGCCCTACGGGAAAATTCCTGAAACCCCAGGGCGAGTTTAACGAATCCCAGTTCGAAGAGGCGTTCGCCGAACAGGCGGAAGCCCTGGCCGCGGGCGGAGTCGACGCCTTCTTCATCGAGACGATGTACGACCTCCGGGAAGCGTTGTGCGCCCTGCGGGCCTGCGTGAGCGTTTCCACCCTGCCGGTCTTCGCCACACTGACCTTCAACCGCACGCCCCGGGGCTTTTTCACCCTCATGGGCGACAGTCCGGCCAAATGCCTCCGGGCCCTGGAGGAAGCGGGCGCTGCGGCCGCCGGCGCCAACTGCACGCTGGACAGCGCGGACATGGCCGACCTCGTCCAAATCATGAGCGACGTGACGCGCCTGCCCCTCATCGCCCAGCCCAATGCCGGACGTCCCGAAGTCGCCCCCGGCGGCGCGGTCGCCTACTCTCAGGGGCTCGAGGATTATGTCCGGCACTTCCCCAGGATCGTGGACAACGGGGCGCGCTTGATAGGCGGCTGCTGCGGCACGACGCCCGAGACGATCCGGCGGCTGTCGGAATTGACCGCGGCCCGGCAGGGGGC
>VGJG01000488.1 GCA_016867615.1 Candidatus Aminicenantota bacterium
CGTCAGGCGCGAGGATCAGTCTTTGGGCCTGGAGGGTTTCTTCCCGGGCGTATTCCATGGCCCGGACCGCATCCTCGTCCGTGAATGAAGGCAGCCTCTCGGCCAGGACGCGGAGCGGGCGCGAGGCGTTGTGGGCCAGCCACACCAGGCGCTCATCCCTCCAGAATTCCGCCTCGGCTTTCTCCCGATCCCGTCGGTCCGGGGCGGGGGACGCTCCTTTCAGGAACGGGCATCCCGGAGGGCAGGGAATGTCCCGGAGGCGGTGACGGCCGCAGCACAGGCTGCACAATTCCTCTCCCAGGGCCGGGCAAGACCTCTTGGCCTTGCGTTGCCGGCAGCGGGAGCACTTGGCCATGGGAGGCCGTCTCAGTCCTTCTTCAGCCAAAACATCTCGCCCGGCAGGGCGCGCATCTTGCGTCCCAGCCTGTCCTTGAGGGCCTTCTGGGCGGCTTTTTGCTCGGCGTCCTTGATCGAGCCTCCCTTGGCCCGCGCCAGCCGCTTCCCGGCGCAGAGGACCTCCACGGTGAACTCCCGACTGTGCTGCGGGCCGGTCGCGGAGACGGTGTGATAAACGGGGGGCGGCTGATCGTGTTTCTGGAGCCATTCCTGAAGGGCCGACTTGTAGTTGTCGATCCGCCCGGCGCCGGCCCGGATCTTTTTCAGGCCTTGCTCGAGATGAGGGAGGAGGAAGTCCCTGGCGGCGAAGAGTCCCCCGTCGAGATAGACGGCTCCGGCCAGGGCTTCGAACACGCCGGCCAGAATGGTTTTCTTCTGCCGGCCGCCGCACTTTTCTTCTCCGCGCCCCAGGAGCACGGTTTTATCGAGCTTGAGCTTCTCGGCGAAGGACGCCAGGGCGGAGGTGCTGGTCAGGAGGGATTTCAGCTTCGTCAGCTCACCCTCGTTGCTCTCCGGAAAAGCGGAACGGAGGTGGTCGGCCGCGACCAGTCCCACGACCGAGTCGCCGAGGAATTCCAGGACTTCGTTGCTCCGGATCTCCCGGCCGCCTGTTTCGTAAGCACAGGAGCTGTGCGTTAAGGCCTCCCGGAGCGATTCCTTTCTGGTGAAGACGTAGCCCGCTCTTTTTTCGACCTGGGCCGGATTGAACTTCATCGCCCGCGTCGCCTTTGGCCGCCCCCGTCTTATTCTCCGGGCAGGGCGCCGTCGAAGGGATAAGCCACCCGGCCTCCGACCAGGGTCGCCACCGGAGCGCCGCGCAGCCTCCGTCCGTGAAAGGGCGAATTCCTGCTCTTGGAGACGAAGCTCCGGACATCGATTACCGTTACGGCCTTCAGGTCGAGAAGGGTCAGGTCGGCCTGCGCGCCCGGCCGGAGGAGGCCTTTGTTCCTCAAGCCCAGCAGGGAGGCCGGGTTCGTGGACAGGAGCCGGACGAGACGTTTCAAGGGGATGATCCCGACGCGCACCAGGCGGTCCAGGAGGAGCGGAACGGCCGTCTCCAGGCCGTTGATGCCGAAGGGAGCCTTCTCGAAACCCGCGCCTTTCTCATCTTCCGCGTGAGGCGCATGGTCGGTGGCCAGGATGTCGATCACGCCGTCCTCGACGGCGTCGCGCAGGGCGACGACATCCCCGCGGCTTCTGAGGGGAGGGTTGACCTTGAACCGTGGGTCCCGGGTTCCACAGGAAGCGTCGGTCAGCAGGAGGTGGTGGGGCGTCGCTTCGGACGTGACGCGCAGCTTCCGCTTTCCGGCTTGACGGAGGAGGCGGACCGCGCCCCGGGTGCTGACGTGCGCCAGATGCAAACGTCCTCCCGTGAGCTCGGC
>VGJG01000489.1 GCA_016867615.1 Candidatus Aminicenantota bacterium
CGGGAGACTGGGTCCTGGGCCGCATCGTCCGGGTCCTGCTCCGGGGCCCCATGCTGGCCGGCTACCGGGCGCCGGTCAACCTGAGCTTCTACCCCGCCGAGTTCGCGGTCGTGGCCGACGCCGACGACACGGCCGCGATCTACGCCGCCCTCCTCGACCACGAGCGCCTCGACGGCGGTCCCCCGGTCAGGGAGCCGGTCGAGAGATTTTTCTCCGACTGGCGGGATCTCGGCGGCGCGCGGGTGCGCAACCGCGGCGACTGGCTTCCCCCCGACAGCGGAGCGTTCCTCACCTGGCTGGACTACGGCGGCGGAAACGGCGCGCCTCTGCCCAACGACGTGGACGCGGTCGTCAACGCCAACATCCTTTACCTCCTCGGGCGCCTCGGGCGGCTGGACACGCCCGGCGCGGCCGAGGCGGCCGCGGTGATCAACGCCGCCGTCCTCAGCGGCGCACACATCGCTTCGCCGGACCTGGTGAGCCCCTACTACCCCGACAACCTGGCCCTGCATTACTGCCTGAGCCGCGCCCGCGACCGGGGCGGCGTGACGTCGCTTCAGGAAGCGACGGACCGGCTCGTCTCCGAACTTCTGGAGACCGTCATCTGGACGCGCGGCGGGAGGTGCCTCTGGAGCCGGGGCCGGCCCCAGCTCAACACGGCCTTCGCCGTCCTGACCCTCATCAACGCCGGCTACGAGGGGCCGGAGATCGAGGGCGCCGTCCGCTTTCTCCGGTCCGAACAGGATCCGGTCACGGGAGGCTGGAAGGCCGGGGCTTTCTTCCGCGGGAGGGGCGACAGCGGGGTCGAGACGAACTGGATCTCACCGGCCCTGACGACGGCCATGGCCCTGGAAGCCCTGGTGCGCGCGAACTCCCCCCTCCGGACCGAGGTCCCGGCTGCCCGCTGACAGGCCGGTCTCGCGGGGACCCGCGGGAGAACGGCGGAGGAAGCCGCGGATTGACGCTGGCGCAGGTGAGCGGGCAGCTCGCCGCCAAGGAGACGCGTTTCAGGAAGCTCTGGCAGGTCCGCCTCGCAGCCCAAATGGTCGAGCTCCCGGAGTTCGACGTGGTCTACCGAGAAGCCCGGCGAGCCCTCCGCCAAGGACTCCTCTCCGGCGGATAACCGAAAGCAGCTCGTGCTCCGCTTTTTAGCCGCCGGGCGGCTGCTTCTTCGTCTCCCCTCCCTCGACCTCCGACAGGCCGGGGGCGGCCTCTCTCTATTTGGGCGCCGGGTCGAGGCCGAAGCAGTCGCTGACGTCGAGCGGCGGCATCGGGCCGTCGAGGGGCTTTTTGTCCCGGACGTACCAGTCGTACCATTGGAGGTGGCGGCAGAGAACGTCCCAGCGCCCGGTCTGGCGGGCGTTGCCGTGTCCCTCTCCGGGATAGAACACCAGGCGAACGGCCGGATGGCCGTTCATCTTCAGGCGCCGGTAGTATTCCAGGCTCTGGCTGGGATGGACGCGGGTGTCCTCGGTTCCATGCATGATGAGGACCGCGGTCCGGCTTTGGCGGGCATGGGTGAGCGGGCTGCGCTCCAGGCTGAGCTGCCACATCTCCTCGAGCTTTTTCCCGGAATGGACGTAGAGTTCCTCGTAGGGGATGTCGAGCGTGCCGCGGCGGCTGATGAGGTTGCTGATGCCGACGAACATGGCCGCCGCCCGGACGAGGCGCGTGTAATAGGAGGAGAACCAGGCCGCGGCGTATCCGCCGTAGGACCCTCCTCCCAGGCCGACACGCTCGGGATCGGCCGGGCCGGCAGTCGTCAGGTGCTCGATGC
>VGJG01000490.1 GCA_016867615.1 Candidatus Aminicenantota bacterium
CGACCTCGAAAGAGGCGCCGCCCCGGCTCCCGCGGCGCACCCTGTTCCGGGCGTCGCGCTCGAGCCGCCAGCCCAGGGGGCCGCCGCCACCCGGGGGCGCGCCGGGCCAGACGCCGGACAGGACCGCGGCCATCTCCTCCGGGCTCAGGGCGAACCCGAGGAAACGGGCCGTGACTTCCCTGCTGTCCGCCTCGCAGTAGACCCTCTCGGCGGGAACGACGAGAAGCGCCTCCGGGCCGTTGAGGACGAAAGAGAGCACGACCCGGCCCAGGGCGTCGATGACCTCGACCCGGGCCCGGTCGGGCGGACGGACGAGAAAGGAGATGCGGGCTTTGGCGGCGTTGCCTTCCCCCGAGAGTCGAAGCGAGGCGTAGCCCTCCAGGCTCCGGACTTCGTCGGGCGGCTGGAGACGGACGGCGGGGGGGCGGCATCCGGAGGGAAGGCCGGCCAAGACGATGACGACCGCCGCGGCCGAAAGGGCGTCGCGACGCGTCATGGATGGTCTCTCGTGCGGCGCCCGGAACCCGGGCCGGATGCCGCGGTCAGTCGAGCTTGAACCCGTAGTCCTCGACGGGTTTCTCCTCGGCCTTGCCGGCCGCGCTCTTTCCCGTCGGGCCCTCCGGCGCCGCGGCTTCGACCGCTTTCCTTTTCCTGCGCCGGAGGATCGGATAGAGGGGAGAGGTGATGCGTCGGCCGAAACAGGACAGCCTCGGGTTGGTGAACAGCAGAAGGATGAACAGTGCGAAGACCGCCAGCAGGCCGATAAAGCCCCAGTTCATGTTCTCGTCCTCGCTATCACCTCCGCTCCGTTCGGGTAAATCCCGGGCCGGCGCGGATCAATCCAGGATTTCGTCGAGCTCGGCCCGGTCGTCCTGGAACTTGGGAATTTTCTGCTTTTCCTTCTCTCTTCCGAGCTGGAATCCCACCATGAACGCCGTCGAGACCAGGACCACGGTCAACAAGGATTTGAAGAATTCTTTCATCGCCATAACCCTCGATTATTTTCGATGATTTCAGGCAAAAAGTCAACATGAGATGGACGAAAAGGGCACCGGATCGGGAGAGAGCCTTGAACGGTTGATATTTTTCACGGCCGGGGCTATATTCATGAAAAAGGATCCGCGGGCGCGTCATGAAGAAGCTGTCTCTTGTCGGTTTGCTCTTGTGCTTGTTCGCCGCAGCGGGGGCGGCGGGGCAGGACCTCCGCCGGCCGGCCGTGGACGGCGTTTTCTACGAAAAAGACCCGGGGCGCCTGGCGGCTTCCCTGAAGAGGCTCCTCGACGCCGTTGACCCGCGGCCGATCGAGGGAGAGGTCCTGGCCCTCGTCGCCCCCCACGCCGCCTACGCCTGTTCCGGCCCCACCGCGGCCCTGGCCTACCGGCAGGTCGGGGACCGCCGCTACGACGCGGTGGTCATCATCGGCCCGTCCCACCATGTCGGGTTCGAGGGATGCTCGATCTATCCCCGGGGAGGGTACGAAACGCCGCTGGGCGTCGCCGCCGTGGACGAGGCCCTGGCCGCGGAGCTCGGAAGGCGGACGGGGTTCGGCTTCACGCCCGAGGCCCATGTTCGGGAGCACTCCGTGGAAGTCCAGGTTCCGTTCGTTCAGACGGTCCTGCCCGGCGTGCCCATCGTGCCCGTGGTCATGGGTTTCGCCGACCGACGCGCCGTCCGGACGCTGGCCGAGGGTTTGACCGCCGCGCGCGCCGGGAGGAAAATTCTGGTCGTGGCCTCGACGGACCTGTCCCACCACCTCCCCCGCGGCCGGGCCGCCC
>VGJG01000491.1 GCA_016867615.1 Candidatus Aminicenantota bacterium
GGACGGGGCTTGTCTTTCACCTGAAGATGACCGGTCAGTTTCTGGAGTGCGCTTCCGGCCGGGAGCGGGACCGGCACACGCATCTGGTCCTGAGCTTCGGCCGCGGGAGGGAGCTTCGCTTCCGGGATGTGAGGAAATTCGGCCGGTTGCGCCTCGTGCGGGGCGACGAGAGGAGCGCTCTTCCGGCGGGGCTCGGGCCGGAACCTCTGGCGCTCGGCCGCCGCCGCTTCCTCGAGCTCCTCGGCGCGCGGAGGGGGAGGTTGAAGAGCCTGCTCCTCAACCAGCGGTTTCTGGCCGGGATCGGGAACATCTACGCCGACGAGATCCTCTTCGAGGCGGGGCTCGACCCTCTGCGGCCCGCCTCCGGGCTGGACGAGGCCCGCGCGCTCCGGCTGTGGTCCGGCATGCGCCGCATCCTCTCGCGCGCGGTGCGGCGCGGCGGGTCGAGCATCCGCGATTACGCCGACGCCGAGGGCCGGCTGGGCCGGTTCCAGTTCGAACACAAGGTCTACGGCCGCGCCGGCGCGCCCTGCGCCCGTTGCGGCGCGGCCGTCCGCCGCCTGGTCGTCGGCGGCCGCTCGACCCACTTCTGCCCCCGCTGCCAGAAGTAAGTCAATGGGGGACACAATACCTATTAACGGTCATGCCCTTCGGGCCGCCTGATTCCAAAGGTCCCTGCTTCTTTCAGGGGATGCGCTTGGCTTCATGGCAACCACAACGGCTCTCTTCCGATCTCTATGGATTGGTTTTTAGAATATCGAATGAAGTGAGGCGAATGGGCGTGCTGACCCCCTATGACAAAGAAGTCGTTTCGGGTATAATCTTATCCTCGCGATTAACGTCCCCGGGACGCAGGAGGATCGAACGATGGCCGAACAGGGAAAGACGTATGTCTGCAAGGTCTGCGGTCAGGAAGTCCAGGTGACCAAACGGGGCATCGGGACGCTCGTCTGCTGCAACCAGCCCATGGTCAAGAAGGAGGGCTGATTTGCCCGCCGCGCGCTTCAAGGACTTGGGCGACATCATCGCCTTCGCCGTCGAGCGCGAGGAAGAAGCGGCCCGCGGCTACGGCGACCTGATGTCCAAGGCCAAGAGCGAATCCCTGCGGCTCCTCCTGGCCGACCTCAAGTCCGAGGAGGAGAACCACAAGCGCCTGCTGGAGAACATCTCCTCGACCGACGTGGCCGCCCTGCAGGCGGTCAAGGTGCCGGACCTGAAGATCAGCGACTATCTCGTCGCGTCCCCGTTCAACGCCGAGATGAGCCTTCAGGAGCTGATCATCTTCGCCGCCCGGAAAGAGCAGAAGGCCGCGGAGCTCTATGAGCGCCTCCTCTCCCTGGCCGAGACCGAGGAGCAGAGGACGCTCTTCGACTTCCTGGTCTCCCAGGAACGCCAGCACAAGCTCAGGCTCGAGTCGGAGTACGAAAACCGCGTGCTCTGGGAAAACTGAATTCCGACAGGAGGGACGACCCATGGACAAGTACGAATGCCAGGCCTGCGGATACATCTACGACCCCGCGCTCGGCGACCCCGAGCACGGCGTCAAGCCCGGGACGAAGTTCGAGGACATCCCCGACGACTGGACCTGCCCCCAGTGCGGCGTGGGCAAGGACTTCTTCCAGAAGGTCTCCTGACCGTCCCGGGGATTATTCGGCGCGGGAGGAAGCCTCGATGCGCGTAGGGATCATCGGCAACGGCCTGGCGGGCGTCATCGCCGCCAAGACGCTCCGGGAGTCCGGTTTCGAGGGGGAGGTCGAGATCTTC
>VGJG01000492.1 GCA_016867615.1 Candidatus Aminicenantota bacterium
TGGAAGCTGGCCTGGTTTTTCGCCGGGCCGGCCGCCCTGGGAGCGCTGTACATCGTTTTTCAGAAATCCCTCTACGGCTCCCTGTCTTTTTCGACGGTCTCCTGGCAGGGCCCGATGACGGGCGCGGAGTCCATGTCGTTTTTTAAAACGATCATGACGGACATCCCCTTCCGTTTCCGTTGGGAGACCCTGGCCGGCTACTTCCTCGACCAGAAGGACGGTCTCCTGTTCTATGCGCCCCTGTATGCCTTCGCTTTTCTGGGGATGGTGGTCATGCTCCGCCGGCGGGCGCGCGACTTATGGCTGCTCCTCGGCCTGACCGCCCCCTATGTCCTCGTCCAGGCGTTCCTGACGCAGCGTTCAGGCTACGCGCCCCAGGCCCGGCCGTTGACTTCGGTCATCTGGGCCCTGGTCGTGCCGGTCGGATATTTCCTGGCATACAATTCCAAGAGGCTGTTCTCCTCGCTGTTCGCCGCGGCCGCGGTCCTCAGCCTGGCCGCCGTCGTCCTGCTCCTGCTGCAGCCGTCGGCGCTCTATCAAGAGACGACCCAGGGCTCGACCGAGAGAGCCGGCGCTCTATTCCTGTCGCTCAGCAGCCTGGACTTCAGGACCGGGGATTACCTGCCCTCATATCTGAAGGTCGCCGATGCGGGCTGGAAACCGAACATCGTCTGGCCGGCCCTGCTGGCGGCCTTCATCCTATTCTATGCCGTCTGGCCCCTCAAGAAATTCAAACTCCCCTTCGGGGTTCACGTCCTGCTGGCCTCTGCCGGCGCCGTCCTCCTGTTCGTCTGGCTGGCTCTCACGCCGCGGGTCGTCCTGCAGAAGCCCGTCCCCATGGACGTTCCCGGCGCGGGACGCGTCGGTTTCTACAACCTGTCGCGGGTGGCCAGGCCCGCCGACCCGCCGGGCCGTTTCCATCTCCTCCAGGACGACCGCTCCTACAATTTCTTTTTCACCTCGCGCCGTCCCCTGGAAGCCGTCCAGTTCGAGGTCGGGTCGGACGACGGGGATTATGCCCTGAAGCTGGCGCTCTTCGACCATGACTTCCACCGCGGCCGAACGCTCCGCGAGTTCCAGACGATCACCTACAACAACCCGCCGGCTTATCGCTGGAAAAACACCTGCCTCTACCTGGCCAGCGTCGACCTCCGGCGGCGGTCGGCCGTGTCCGCGGGAGAGAACCCCTACCGCTTCGGCCTGCGCCTCATCCCCCGCTAAGCGGACGCGGCGCCCCGGCGCTCCTGTCGTCGAACATGCGGAAGCGGAGCAGCCCCTTCTTGTGGAGCTTGAACTTGACCAGAGTCTTGAGGATGGACAGCCCGTAGACGGCGCTGCGGGCGAGCCCGATCTGGGAGGCCTCGGGGAAGTAGCGCGTCTCGATGGGAATCTCCCGGATGCGCAGTCCGTGGGTGACGCCCTGGGCGATGATCTCCGAGTCGAAGACGAAGTCGTCGGACAGGACGGGGAAGTTGACCGTCTCCAGGTAGCGCCGGGAGTAGGCCCGCAGGCCGGAGTGGTACTCGGTCAGGTACATATAGAACGCGGCGTTTTCCAGGGCGGTCAGGAAAATGTTGGCCAGGTACTTCCATTTGGGCATGCCGCCCTCCAGGGGCCGGCCGCCCAGCATGCGCGAGCCGAAAACGGCGTCGCACTCGCGCCGCAGCAGGGGCAGGACGAGCTGGGGGATGACGCGCGGGTCGTACTGGTGGTCGGGATGGACCATGATCATGATGTCCCCGCCCGTCTTCAGCGC
>VGJG01000493.1 GCA_016867615.1 Candidatus Aminicenantota bacterium
CCTGGGTGAGGGCGTAGATGCGGTTGTCGACGACGATATAGGTCAGGCCGATGTTCCGCCTTACGGCGTGGAGGAAATGCCCCAGGCCGATGGAGTAGGCGTCGCCGTCGCCGGAGACGGCCGCCACGGTGAGACCCGAGTTGGCCAGCTTAATCCCGGAAGCGAGCGGCAGCGCCCGGCCGTGGAGCCCGTGGACGGCGAAGGAGCGGAAGTGGCTGTTCAGGCGGCCGTGGCAGCCGATGCCCGTGACGATGACCGTGTTGTCCGGGTCGAGGCCCAGGGCGGAGGACGCCCGCTTCAGGGCTTCCAGAACTCCGTACAGCCCGCAGCCGCGGCACCAGGTCGGCTTTCCGAGGGCGTATTCCTCCTTGGTTCTCATCGTCTCAACTTCGTCACGCCGCGCACGATGTCCGAGGGCTGAAAAGCCTGGCCCGAATACTTCAGGACGGACCCGAGCGCCCGGGGAGACGCGTCCCGGCTGCGGATGAGGTTCCGGAGCTGACCTCCGAAGTTGTTTTCCACGACATACGCCTCGTCGCAGCCGGAGAGAAAGCTCCTAACCTCCTCCGCGGGGAACGGCCACAGCGTCCTGATCTGGAGGATCTTGGCCTCGAGGCCCAGGGCCCGCAATCCCTCCAAGGACTCGAGCGCCGCGCCGAGGACCGATCCGGTCAAGACCAGGCCCAGCCGGGCCGTCTCCGGCCCCCAGACGCAACCGGGGACAAAATCCTCCGCCGATGCGGAGAGGAGCTTGCGGGCTCTCTTCTCGGCCATCCGCGCGCGGTTTTCCTCGGTCTCGTCCCGGAAACCGGTCTCGTCGTGCTCATTGCCCTCGACCATGTGCCGTCCCCCCTTCTGGGAGGGAAAGCTGCGGGGGGAGATTCCGTCGGCCGTGAAGGCATACCTCTTGAAATCTTCCCCTCCGCCGAGATCCTCCGGTCCCGCCAGACGCCCCCGGTCGACGGTCACGGCCCTGAGGTTGAATCGGGAACATGTCCTCAAGTTCTGGCCCATGTCCTGCTCGGTCAGAACGACCACCGGGCATTGGAATCTCTCCGCCAGGTTGAAGGCCTTGACCGTGAGGTCGAAGCACTCCTCGAGGCTGCCGGGCGCGAGAACGATCCTGGGGAAATCCCCGTGCGAACCGAACACCCAGAGCAGGAGGTCGCTCTGCTCGGTTTTGGTCGGGATGCCGGTGCCCGGACCGACGCGCTGCACGTGGGAAATGACCACCGGGATCTCGGCCATGCCCGCCAGACTGAACGCCTCCATCATGAGCGCGCCCCCCGGTCCCGAAGTCGAGGTCATGGACCGCGCGCCGGCCAGGGCCGCTCCCAGAGCCATGTTGAGCGCGGCCGGCTCATCCTCCGTCTGGACGAGGAGGCCGTCGAATCCGGGGAATCGTCCGACCAGCCATTGCCAGACCTCCGAAGCCGGACAGATGGGATAGGCGGCGAAGAACCGGCACCCGGCCGCCAGAGCGCCGAAAGCCATGGCTTCGTCACCCGACAAAAGCAGCCGCCCCTCATCGGGCAGGCGCTCGATCGGCAACCGCTTATCCGGGGGGACGAGCCGGGAAGCCGCCTCGAACCCCAGGGAGACGGCTTTCAGGTTGGCTTCGACCGCTTCCCGGCCCTTGGCGCCGCGGGCGGTCCCGGCCAGGACGTCATCGATCACGCCGCGGTCCAGACCGAACACACAGCCCAGGCCGCCGAGGACGATCATGTTTTTGTAAAGCTCGTTGCCGAAAGCCT
>VGJG01000494.1 GCA_016867615.1 Candidatus Aminicenantota bacterium
TCTACGCCGTGGCCAACCTCAGGGGCGGCGGCGAATACGGCGAAGCCTGGCACCGGGCGGGCATGCTGGGCAACAAGCAGAACGTCTTCGACGACTTCATCGCCGCGGCCGAGCATCTCATCCGGGAGGGGTACACCTCCTCCTCCCGCCTGGCCATCGCCGGGGGGTCGAACGGCGGCCTGCTCGTCGGAGCGGCCATGACCCAGCGGCCGGAGCTGTTCCGGGCGGCCTTCCCCGCCGTGGGCGTCATGGACATGCTGCGCTACCACAAATTCACCGTGGGCTGGGGATGGGCCGTGGAGTACGGGTCGAGCGACGACCCCGACGCCTTCAAGTACCTCTACGCCTACTCTCCCCTGCACAACATCAAGCCGGGCGTCTCCTACCCGGCCACGCTGGTGACCACGGCCGACCACGACGACCGCGTCGTGCCGGCCCATTCCTTCAAGTTCATCGCCGCGCTCCAGGAGAAGCACGCCGGCAAAAACCCGGTCCTGATCCGCATCGAGACGCGCTCCGGCCACGGCGCCAGCTCGACGACCAAGGCCATCGAGGAGACGGCGGACAAGTTCGCCTTCATGTTCCACAATATGGGGATCAAGCCGAAGTATTGATCCTCTTCCATTCGATGATGTGACGATTGACGTCCGCCTCCCCGCGGTTTGCCTCGGGGAGTCTGTCGTCGGGCGTTCCAAGTCGTATGTCTCTCTAGGCACACAACCGCGGGGGAGTTTGATGCGGGCGGCGCAGCCCCTCGCCTTGCCGCCGTAGCTCTTCGTTGCCTTAAGATCGAACGGGAGAGGTTCTTGATAAAAGATGGATGGGTGTGACCCGTGGAGGACTCGAACCTCCAACCCGCGGATTAAGAGTCCGCTGCTCTACCATTGAGCTAACGGGCCGGAAAATCCTCATTAGTTTAGAGAAGTCGCCGCCGATTGTCAAACACGACGCGGAACACGCTCCGGCCGCGGCCTAAGCTTCCTCGGACCGGCGTCCGCGGTTGTTCAGGAAATCCACGATGCGCCGCAGGTCTTCCTCGCGGAAATGCCCCCGGAAGTGGTCCTTGTCCGTGTGGACCGGATAATGGTCCAAACCGGTATGAAGCACGAATAGGTCCCGCACGTTTTCGGAGAAAGCCCGCAGGGTGTAATCGTAGCGGATGGTGTGGTCCCCGGGGTTCAGGATCAGGACATGGGGCCGGTCTTGGAACCGGGCCTCGTGCCGGCGGCGGAGGATGATCCGGCTGACGGCGAAAAACGTCCGGCCGTCCATGTGGTCCAGGATGATCCGGACCCTCTCCGGCGGATAGGAGCTGTACCAGAAGGCGAACTTCCGGAGGAGCCGCGTTCGCCACACCCTGCCCGAGAGGCCGAAGGCCTCGAAGAAATTGACGACCAGGATGTAGAAGGCCTTTTTCTTCCGCTTGAGGTTCAGTGACTTCTTGCCCAGGAAGGGAAAGACGGCCACCACGCCCTTGCAGCGGGGGTCGCGGCGCAGACGGCTGACGATCGTGTAGCCGAAGGAGATGCCCGCCAGGATGTATTCCTCCAGGCCGAGGACGGCGATCTTGTCCTCGACGTAGCGGCAGAAGCTCTCCAGGCTGACGTCCTTCGCCGGGGGGGCGTTCAGGGCAAAACCCGGCAGGTCGATGAAATGGACGCGGAAGTGATCGCTCAGGTAATCGACGAAGCCGCGAAGGAGGACGCTGTTGGTGTAGAAGGAATTGACCAGGACCAAATGTTCCTTATCCGC
>VGJG01000495.1 GCA_016867615.1 Candidatus Aminicenantota bacterium
CCTTGCTGAACCGCTCATGGCGCCTCAACCCTCCGCCCGGCCCGCGGAATTCTGATAACCACCTTCGTTTATTTTCCGCGCATTACTGTATTTAATCGTCGGGAATACTCGGCGGCCTCGGCATTTTTGGAGTGCGGCGGCATGACGCCGCTTTGGAGTGCGGTCGCATGAGACCGCTTTATTGACGGCGGCACGACGCCGTCCTGATTATTTGAGTGATGTGCGCCGAATTCTGATAAGATATCCGTCGCCATGACGGAAAAAATCGGACGGCTGAACCCGCTGCTCGAGGTCCTGCGCTCCTCCCCCGGCCGCGTGGAGAAGATCCTCGTGGACAGGGAATTCCGCGGCGGGAGGCTGGGCGAGGCGCTGGCCCTGGCGAGAAAAGCCCGGGTGCTCGTCCAGTACGTCCCCCGGGCGACGCTCGACCGGGTCCTGCCCCACCACCAGGGGTTCGTCGCCGCCCTGGCCGCCCGGGCCTACGAGGGCGTCGAGGACATCCTGGCCGGCGCGGGGGAGAGGCCGTTCCTTCTTCTCCTCGACGAGGTCGAGGACCCCCAGAACTTGGGCGCCATCCTGCGCAGCGCCGAGGGCGCGGGCGTGGACGGCGTCGTCCTGCCCGAGCGCCGCTCGGCGGGCGTCACGGACACGGTGCTGACCGTGTCCGCGGGCGCGGCCGAGCACGTGCGCATCGCCCGCGTGGTCAACCTCGCCCGAACTATGGAAGACTTGAAGAAACGCGGCCTGTGGCTCGTGGGCGCGGACAAGGAGGGGCAGGGGGCGTGGCACGAGTTCGATTACACCCAGGCCGTGGGGATCGTCCTCGGCTCCGAGGGCCGGGGCCTGCGGCCTCTCGTCCGCACGACCTGCGACCGCGTGCTGTCCCTGCCGCAGCGGGGACGGGTCTCCTCGCTCAACGTCGGAGCCGCGGCGGCCGTCTTCCTCTATGAGGTCGTCCGCCAGCGCGCCGCGCGGCGGTGACCGGTTTTATCCTTTTTGGTTGGAAGGCAGGACGGAGGGTTCAGGCGCCTCAGCCCTCCGCCCGGCCCTCTCGACATGAGACTTCTAACGGATGCGCTGGTGATGCGACGTTCTTTTTGGAGTGCGGCCGCAGGAGGCCGCTTTGGACGGCGGCATGACGATGCCGCCTCCCCGCCGTCCGCGGTCGAACGCGGCGGTTGCCTTTCAGGCCGTGATTTTCTATGATAATGCCCCGTCGAACGATTGGAAAATGAAGGAGCGTCGACCGATGCCGCGAAGATGCATGTTGAGCCTGACGCTGGGCCTCGTGCTCAGCTTGACCTTCCTTTCTCCGCTCGCCGCCCCTGCCGTCGAGCGCGGCACGCTCTCGATCTACTTCCATGAAGAAAAGGTCGGCTACGAGGAATATGTCTGGACCGAGGACGCCCGGGGGTATGAGCTCTCGGTAACGGGCAGGATGACCGGACCTATGACCCTCGAGGTCGAGCGTCTGGTCATCCGGATGAACCGGGATTTCATCGCCGGCTCGTTCTCCTTCAAGGGGACGGTGAACGGCCTCGCCCAGGAGGTCGAGAGCGAGCTCCGGGAGGGCGCCGTCGTCAACAGGATCAAGGTCGCGGGCCAGAACATGGAATCCACGTCCAAGGTCCGGCGCGACGCGCTCCTCCTGCCCAACCCCATCTTCTCGCCCTATCTCGTCCTGGCCAAGAAATACGGCTGCCGTCTCCAATCTCCGGCCGAGGTCCCGGTCTACATCATCCCCC
>VGJG01000496.1 GCA_016867615.1 Candidatus Aminicenantota bacterium
CCGGGTCGAGGGGGATCTGTCCCGAGGCGAAGACGAACCCGTGGGCCGCTATGGCCTGGGAGTAAGGACCGATGGCTTTGGGGGCTTTGTCGGTTCGGACTTCTTTTTTCATGCGCTGACTCCTTTGCCGGTTCTCCCTCAGGACGGGAAAAAGAAGCGCCGCGCCCCCCAGGGCGCCCAGAGCTTCTCTTCTTCTCACCGGCGCTCCTCCTGATGCCTAAGATATGACGACGATCTTGACCTCGCGGCTTTCCATATTCTTGCCGCCGGGCGAGGCCACGGCTTTGATTATATAGGAACCCGGCCTGAGGCGCCAGGAGAGGGAGAACGGCCGGCCGCATCTCCCCGCCGGGCGGCCGTTGACCCGCCATTCCACGGCTTCGACGCCGCTGCCCTCCGGGACACGGAGGCGAAGGCGGATCGTCTGGAACTCCGCCCGCAGGACGGGGTCGATCTTGAAGATGTCGCCCTCGTGGGGAAAGACGATCTGAAGCTCGTCGACGGGTTCCGCCCGCGGCATGCCGCCCCCGGACGCTCGGGGAGCGGTCGCCTCGTGGGTCAGGGGACAATAGTCCGACGGCTCCGTGCCGGCGATGAACACTTCCTCCACCCAGCCGGGGCATTTCTCACCCGGCAGAAGGCCCGTCTGGGGACAGATGTTCTTCCGGACGAGACCCGGCGGTTCCTCAAATTCTCGGCCGTCGTCGCGCCCGGCGAGGAGAAGCATGACGTCATGGAAAATCGGACCGCAACCCGAAATCCCCGACACGCCGTGCATCGGCCGCCCGTCGAAATTGCCCACCCAGACGGCGACGGTGTGACGCGGGGTGTAGCCCACCGTCCAGTTGTCCCGGTAATCCTTGGACGTACCGGTCTTGGCCGCGGCGGGGAAGGGCAGGTTGAGAGGCGTCAGGTAGCCGAAGGCGGGTATCCGGGCGTCCCGGTCGGAGAGGATGTGGGTGATGATGTACGCCGTTCTCGCGGAAAAGACGCGTCCCGGGGGGGGAGGTTCTTTAGGCGCTCGGACCGTTCCGTCCCGTTCTTCAAAGCCATGAAAGATCCTTTCGCCGCGATACACGCCCCCCCGGCCGAGGGCGGCATAGGCCCGGGCCAGCTCCAGGAGCGTGACTTCGCCGTTTCCCAGGGTGAGCCCCAGCCCGTAATGCGAAGGATCCCTGGTCAAGCTGTCGAAGCCAAGATCCTTGAGCCGTCGGAACAACATATCCTCTCCCAGGGAGGCCAGGACAGAGACGGCCGGAATGTTGTAAGAGCAGGCCAGGGCGACGCGCAGTCGCACCAGCCCGTGAAAGGTCCGGTCGTAATTGCGGGGACGGTACGTTCCCGTCGGGGTGGCGAAACCCTCGGGCGCGTCGTCGATCAGGCTGGCGGCCGTGTGTTTGCCCTCCAGGGCCAGGGCGTAGGTGAAGGGTTTGAGCGCCGACCCGGGTTGGCGGAGGGCCAGGGCGCCGTTGACCTGACCCTGGGCGGCCTCTTCGAAGAAATCCCGGGAGCCGACCAGGCTCAGGACCTCGCCCGTATCGTTGTCCAGGACGACGACGGCCGCGTTGGAGATCCCCTTGGGGGCCAGCCTCCGGAGGTGGTTTTCGACCTGGGCCTCCACCTTGGCCTGCAGGGCGTAGTCGAGGGTCGTTCGGACGCGGCTCGTGCGGAGCCTTGTTTCCCGATCGAGGCGGGAGAGGGCGAGGTCGCAGAAATGCGGGGCGCGAAAACGGAGAGTCTCGGG
>VGJG01000497.1 GCA_016867615.1 Candidatus Aminicenantota bacterium
TCCCCCATGGAGAATGTCTTGCGGGGCAGCACTCCGTCCAGGATGATCGTCCTGAAGAGGTCGTCCTTGGCCATGGCCGGCAGGTAGAAGCCCGCGTTTCCCGGCCTGCGTCCGAGCTGAGACACGATCTCGGCGCCGTGGACATAATCCGCCTCCCGAGCCCCCCCCTGTTCGAGAAAACGGTCCAGAAATCCCTGGAGAGAGCCCACGGGCATCTGGGCGCTCGGTTCATTGACCTCCAAAACGCCGAATCCCTCCGGCCTCACCACCCCGATTTTGTGGGAACGCCCGATCCCGGCATCCACGCGTCGTCTCATCTCTTCCAGGCCGGCGACGGGATGGAAAACCACGCCCTCTCCGGACTCGGAGCGTTTCCATTCCTCCACCGGGTCGTGTCCGACTCCGAAAACGACCCTGTGAATGGGCTCGAATACGAGCGCCGGGTCATGGAGGTTGACGAGCTCCACCAGGGCATGTCGCAGGGGAGATCGGACGGCCCCTTGGGGATCGTTCCTTTTCGTCCTCTCCCAGATGGCTTTGGCCGTCGCCAGGGAATGGTTTCCGTCCCCCATGGCGAACAGAAGGACGGGCTTTTCCTTGGGCACACCGTAGCGCAGCCGGAAAGCCTCGGGGTCGGCCAGGCTCTCCAGGGCCCGCATCACCCCGTCCTCGATCGCTCCGGCGCCTATCCTGTATCCCGCCAGTCGGCCGGAGTCCATCATCAGCTCGAAATCGTAGAGCTTCTCCAGCCTGTCTCGAGCCTCGGCCAGGGGGCCGATGACCGTGTCCGCCCGGTCATCGAACAGGACCATGATGTGCGGAAGCTCCAGGGGGGCCCCCTCGCGGATCTTCACCCGGGGCGGGATGCGATCCAGGATCGTTCCCTCTGTAGCCCGGATCAGGGAAAGCGAGCCCGGCGCGTAATCATAGGCCTCCAGGTCCAGGCAGGCGAGAAGACCGCGGCGTGTCCGGGCGCCGGTTTGGCGCTCGATGTAAACAAATCCCCGGTCCGCCCTGAGCAGCCCGCGGGCCAGGGTGTCCCTCATGGCGGCCCGGATGGAGGCGATGCGCTCCTCCTCGCCCGGCTTTCCCAGGAAGGCTTCGGGAAAGATCAGATTCAGGGTCGATGGGGCCGGACCGACGAAACGCCGCACCTCCTCCCAATACTCCGGCTCGGAGGTGAACTGATCGCAGGCGATGACCGCCCAACGGGTCAGGTCGACGCCCTCCGCGGGCAGGAGAATATCGGGCACGCTCAGGGCCAGGCGGTCGAGAACGCTCATGTCAGCAGCCCTCCGCTTCCTCGACGACCGACGCCCGGCAGGAGGATTCCAGGCCGTCCACGCTGAGGACGAAGCGGTACTCCCCCGCCGGCGCGGGCGTGTATTCATATCGTCCGTCGAGTCGTCCCGAGGACGCTCCGGAGAGCAGTCCCCGCCGCAGCATCTCGCTCCGGGCCTTGACCTCCTCTTCGCTGAGCTCCCTTCTGACAGTCATGTCCCAGGCCGCTCGGTTCAAGCCCGGCTTCACGACGGCTTTGAATTCGCTCACCAGCAAACCGCCGCGGAAAATCCGGATCGTCGCCTCGGACTTCGGTTTGTCCTTGAGGAAAAAATACAGGACCAGCCCCCTCGGCTCGCTCTCCCCCGGGTAATTCGACGAGCTGGAGTGGCGGGTGAGGCCCGGCAGCCAGCGGATCTTCGTTTTGGGCGTGAAGACGTGGAGGCGCGAGGCCAGG
>VGJG01000498.1 GCA_016867615.1 Candidatus Aminicenantota bacterium
AACACAAAGCCAAGGCGCGATCTTTTATCATTCATTGCGGCACTCCCTGTGACAAATTCGATTCGGAACACACCATAACATAAATTATCCTATAGGATATGTCAATTTCATGGCCGGTTCCGATCATGACCAGTGATTATAAGCAATCGTCATGCCATTTTCCGTCATAATAAAACCGATATGCCTTCAAAAATCTTCGCTCTCGAACAGGGACAGGTGTCCGAAAAA
This sequence comes from Candidatus Aminicenantota bacterium, assembly GCA_016867615.1. Lineage (GTDB taxonomy): Bacteria > Acidobacteriota > Aminicenantia > Aminicenantales > JAFGAV01 > JAFGAV01. Next base: position 229 of record VGJG01000498.1, read on the forward strand.
GGATACGCCCCCTCAATAAAGCCAGAGAAGCTCGAACCTCAGGAAGGAATACCCGTCTGCGGAAGGAAGGTAATAGTCGCCCGGACGGAAATTCTCATAGAGGAGGTGCCCCCGCAGGTTTCCCGACAACCTGAGGGCGACCCTCGCCGACCACAGAATCCCCCGAGTCCTCCCCTCCCCGGAAACCATGCTCCAGGAGTCTGTCCCCGCCCGGGGGGCCGACAACCCGCGAACGGCCAGGCGCAGCCCGATTCTATCCTTAAAAAGGAAGTCCATTTCTCCGTAGAGGCAAGACAGGTTCGACCACCAGGCCGTCCTTCCTCCGTACTCGAGGGCCAAGGTGTGGATGTACGATTCGCTCCACCGCGGCCAGCGGCCGAACATCGGATCCCATCCCTCGTCCCGGACGCTCGCGGGGTCGTCCCCGGAAAGAGCGAAGCCTCCGGCCGATATCCGCAGCGGCGGTAGCGGCGCGATCTCGGCCTCCCAGTCCAGCCGCAGGCTCGCGCCCCAGGCGAACAATCCCGCGCCTCCCTTCTTCCCCGCTTGAACGGCCGCTTCTCCGGAGAGGGAAATCCCCCGGCGCAACCCGAGGACGGCGCGTCCGTCGAAGGCCAGGATGTCCGAAGGAGGCAGTAATGAAGAACCGGCCGCGGCCTTTTTAAAGATCACTGCCGCTTCCCACTCCTTCCTCTCTTCTTTCCAGCCGAAAACCGCGCCCAAGCCCGTCTCGGGCTGCTCCGTGAGCGGCCTGTTCCGGCTGCGGATCACGGGCAGAAAGGCGTCTTTTTCCGTTTGATGGAAGGCGAAGAGCGTCAGCCGCCGTCCGGCGGCCGGCGCCCAGTCCAGACGCAGGGCGTTGAAGTAATCGGACCGGGTCTCGTCCAGGGGTGTGCCTTCCGCGACCAGGAACCCATCGCCGAAGAATAGGCCCTGACGGCCCAGGGTCAGGACCAGGGGCGCTCCCGCCGGCGAAGACCAGCGGACGAGGAGCCGGTCGAAGATCGCCTCGTCCGCCTGAAATTTCTCGCCGGAGGGGGCGATCACCCAGCGGAGCTCGTTGTTCAGGCCGACCTCGAAACCCAGCCCTCGGCCGACATCCGCCTCCAGGACGAGCCTGGTCCTGAGGAAAGCCGCCGCCCGGCCCAGGCGCCGCTCCTCGTCGAGGGTCTCGACGTTGTCCCAGGAATCGAAACGGCCTCTCTCTGAAAATCCGAGACGCCACTTCCTCTCCCTCACGGCCGCGACCGGGGCGGTCTCGTCCTTCTCGAGCGTCCTCCGCGTCTCCTCCAGGGCGGCCATGGCGGCCGGCAGGGAATCCGGCCGGCGGCTGACGGCTCCGAGGACAGATGCGCCGTGGAGGAACACAACGGCTGCTTTCCCGTCCTCTCTTGCGACTTGAAACCGCTGGCCGGACGAGTCCGACAGGTCCTGAAAACCTTCCTGTTCCTTCAAAGCGCCCTCGGCCCTGGAAAAAGCCCGCAGGCTTTCCTGCGGTCTTTCATAT
>VGJG01000499.1 GCA_016867615.1 Candidatus Aminicenantota bacterium
CTGTCGATGATACAAGACGAGATACCCGTCAAAAAGCCTTTGTACAGAATGATATTTATCATCCCGGGCGGTTTGCGAAGGGAGATGATACAAGACACGATCCTGCTGGAACGCATTGACCGGTCGACGTTTATGGCCACGGGAGCGGGGGGATGATACAAGACGCAATGGACGGGAGGAGACGAGGGATTTATGTTCGGGATGATGGACGAGGAACGCCGGATCGAAGTGAAGCGGCTGAGGGAGGTCGAGCGCCTGACGATGCGGCAGATCGCGGAGAAGCTGGGGATGAGCCGCAAGACCGTTCAGCGCACGCTCCACGGCCCAGGAGTTCGGAAGCCCCGCAAGCCCCTGATCATCGCGCCCTATGAGCGGCTGATCGCCGAGTGGTACGCGGCGACACCGGCCTTGATGGCCATCCAGGTCCTCAATCGCCTCCGCGGCTACGGATACACGGGGGGCTATGGCGCGGTCAAAGAGGCGACCTTGAAGTACCGCAAGAAGAAGCCCGAGGCTTTTTTCGAACTTGAGTTTCTTCCCGGGGAGGAGGCCCAGGTCGACTGGATGGAATGGAAGGTCGGCCCGACGCCGGTCTACGGGTTCGTCTACATCCTGGCCTGGTCGCGATACGCCGTCTTGCACTTCTATCCCCGGCACAGCCTGGAGTTCTTCCTGGACGGGCACATCCGGGCTTTTCACCGGGTCGGGGGCGTGGCTCATCGTCATCGCTACGACAACCTCCGCAGCGTCGTCCTGCGGCGCTACCCGGAGCCGAAGTACAACCCCGCGTTCCTGGACTTCGCCCGGCATTACGGGTTCTCGCTCCAGGCCTGCAACGTGGCGCGGGGGAACGAGAAGGGACGGGTCGAACGCCTGATCCGGGACGTGAAGGCGTTCCTGCGGGTGACGCCTGTTGCGAGTCTTCAAGAGCTCAACGCTAGAGTCTTTTCCTTCGAAAAGGAGCGGAACAGCCGATCCCACCGGACGACCAAACGGCCGCCCTCCGAGATGCTGGCCGAGGAGAAGCTGCGGCCCCTGCCCCGCATCGACGCCCGGCCGTACCGCAGCCTCCCGGCCTCGGTCTCCAAGACGGCCTTCGTGGAGTTCGACACCAACCGCTACTCGGTGCCGAGTTCTTATGCCGGGGCGGAGGCCGTGATCCTGGCTCTCCCGGACACGGTCGAAGTCCTCGTCCGGGGCCGCCGGGTGGCGACGCATCCCCGGCTCTTCATCCGGAACGGAAAGTCCGAGCTCCCCTCTCAGCGGGAGGGCTTGCTTAATCGCTCGCCCCGTTCGAAGTTCCAACGGATCTATGAGCTGATATCCGGGCTGGGCCCGGAGGTCAAGGTCTTTCTCGAGAACGCTCAGGCCGAGGGCGAGGACCCCCTGCAGGCGGCCTACGTGATGTTCCGGCATCTGCGGGGCCTCTGCGTAGAGACGCTCCTCTCGGCCGTCCGCGAGGCCAACGCGCTCAACGTCCATAAGATCAAGTTCATCCGCAGCCTCCTGGAATCGCCCGGGGCCAAGACGCCGCCCGAAGTCCGGCCCCAGGACGCGCGGCTGCTGGAGATCGCCTACGAAACCCGGAGCCTGGATGACTACGATGACTTTACCTGAACTGTGGAAGGAGTTCCGGCTGCTGCAGAGCCCGGAGGCGTTCTCCGAGTCCGAGCGGACCTTCCTCGAGCGCTTCCTCCAGGAGGAGCACCGCAGCCGGGAGCGCCGCCGCAT
>VGJG01000500.1 GCA_016867615.1 Candidatus Aminicenantota bacterium
CTTGACCAGGTCCAGGACGGCTTTCTCGAACTCTCGGATGGAGATGAAGCGGTGGCCCCTGTGCCTGAAGAGCATGGCGTTGTTCGACCAGCGCATGATGCCGTTGGTGTACACCTCGATCGCCTCGTTGTAGCGCCACAGGGCGGCCAGCCGGCGGCCGAGGGCGATCAGGGCTTCCGGGTCGTTGGGCCGGGCTCTCCTCGACGCCCGGGCGTCGGCCAGCTCCTTTTCGAGCTTGGCCAGCTCTTCACCCGACGCGGGCGTCGCGTACAGGGGCCGGCCGAGCAGGGAGACGGCCTCGGGTTTGGACGAAGTTTCCTGCCCATCCGTCCCGGCGGACGGCGCGGCAAAGGCGGCTGCGACTCCGAGAAACACAATTGCGACAAAAGGAACCGGTGAATAGCGAATAGACTTCATAAGGCCTCCCGCGTTTAAACCTGCGTGTCTATCCTTTGCCCGTTTCCGTCGGGCGCGAAAGCGAGTTCGATGCCTCCTGGACCTAAGGCCGGCGCTTTCATCGGGCTTCGACGGCCGCCTTGAGCACGACCTGGAATTCCCGGAGCTTCCCCTCGCGGACCGAGCCGCGCTGCTCCACGACCTGGAAAAAATGGACCTTTTCGCCGTCGGCCAGAAGCCGGTCCACGGCCTCCCCCACGGCCTCGGAGAAACCGGAGGGAGAAGTCCCGACGACCTCGATCATTTTCAGCATGGACGTTTCCTCGCTCAGTGGAATCGGACCGATTATCAAGGGGTCAGTATGAAGGCCGGCCCCGAGTCCTGTCAAGGCGGGATGGATTTGCCTGTTGAAGAGGCCGGTTAAAAATGGCATAGTCGGAAAAGGGTGCCGGGCGAAAAGGCATACCGGGGAGGCCGGCATGAAGGTCCAGAAAGCGCTGGAGAGAATCCGTACGGTGGTCGTCAAGCGCGGCGGCCCGCCGGTCGAGCGCACCGTGGCCGCGGAGCTCGCGGCCCAGCTCCCCTCCGCGCCGCCGGTCCGGGAGGCCGAGGCGCGGGAAATAAAGACGAGAGAGGGCGTTGGGTTCTTCATCGAAACGGACGGAGGCCGGGCTCCCGAATCGCTCTCCGGCCGGCCGGGCGCCTACCTCAGCCTGGAAGAGAGCGGCGCCGGGGGGCTGGGCGCCACGGCGCCCGAACACCTCTATGCCGCTTTCCGTCATGTCGTCGAGGATCTTTCCCCAAGGGACGTCTCCTTTCCTTTTAACTGGAGCGCGGCCTTCAGCTTTCCCTTCGAAAAATCCGTGTTCGACCTTTTCCTGAACCAATACGCCCGTGTCGCGCGGCCGTTCGACAAGGAGCGGCTGCTCCGCGAGTACGCGCGGCTCGGCTTCACCCACGTCGAGGTCAACTCCCTGGCCGCGCCCTTTCCCTATGAGCAGGGGCGACAGGTCCCGGGCGAGTTCTACCCCGACTTTTACACCTACGCTCCGGCCCTGGACCAATTCGTCTCGAGCCGGTTGAACAGGGGCCTTTATCCCGGGGAATACCTCAGCGCCAACCTCGACCGCCTCAAGTCCCACGCCCGCCTGGCGTCGAAGTACGGGCTCCGGCCCGGGCTGGTGTGCTTCGAGCCCCGCTCGGTTCCCGAGGAATTCTTTCAAAAATACCCCACCTTGCGGGGACCGCGGGTGGACCATCCCTTCCGCAGCTTCCGGCCGCGCTTCAGCCTGACCCTGGCCCATCCCCTGGCGCGGCGGCATTACGCT
>VGJG01000501.1 GCA_016867615.1 Candidatus Aminicenantota bacterium
ACCCCGGTCCCTGGGCAAAACGCATCATCCGGCATAGGGAATGATACGTCCGCTGGCCGCTCCGATAGTCGGGGATCCCGAGCAATGACTCGGGGTTCAGGACGGCGACCAGGGAGGCCGGCGGCACCCGATCCCGGGAGGCCAGGAGCTGGGTTCCGACCAGAAGGTTGACCCGTCCTCTCTCGAAACGGTCCAGGACCAGGTCCTGGGCGGACTCTTGGCGCACGGAGTCTGAATCGAAGGCGGCGATCCTCAGCCGGGGAAAGAGCCGCTTGATTTCCTCCTGGACGGCTTCCACTCCCGGACTTCGTCCGAGCCGGAGCGGCCCGCCGCAAACCGGACACCGGCCCGGCTCCGGGCGCGACATTCCGCAGTACCGGCAGACAAGAGCGTTTCGCCTTTTCAGGAAAAAGAGGGGGATGTCGCAGCGTCCGCAGCGCGGAAGCGCGCCGCAGCGGCCGCAGACGACTTCGGAGGCGAATCCCCGCCGGTTGAGGAAAACGATCATTCTCCCTCCCCGGGCGGCATGGGTCCCGATGGCCTCGGTGAGGTCCCGCGAAAGAAAACCGCGTTCCCGGCGGACATCCACGAGCCTGGCTTTCGAGGGAGGCGTCTCCCCCCTGAGACGGACGACCCGCCCCGCGGCCTCGGCTTCGTGATAGCTCTCCACGGACGGATGCCCCGAACCGAAGACGACGGCCGCGCCCATGACCCGACCGAGGACCCTGGCCGCCTGCCGGGTGTCATAGGCGGGGCTCTCGGCCTGAAAAAAGGAATCGTCCTGCTCCTCTTCCACGACGACGACCCTCAGGCCGGGGACGGGGACGAAGAGCGCGGACCGGGTCCCGGCCACGAGCCGGGCCCGGCCGGAACGGATCAGGGCCCACTGCTCCTCTCTCTGCCTCTCGGTCAGGCGGCTGTGCAACGCGGCCGCAGATCCGGCGAAAAGACCCTCATATTTTTGAAGGAAATCGACCGCCCGGGAGATCTCAGGCGCAAGCAGCAGGACCCGGCCCGAGTCTTTCCAAACCGCCCGGATCAACGCTTCGTAGACGGACTCGCGGCTCCCCCGGCCTCCGAGGAAATAAAACAAGCCCGAGGATCCCTGTTGCGCGGGATGAAGGATCTCATCGAAAACTTTCTCCAGCCCCGCCGGAGGGGGGAAATCCAGGGCCAACTGCCCTTGGGCGACACGGGCAGAGGCCGGCTTCTTCTTCCCGCGTTTCGGCGCCCCGGGCTCGACTTCCTCCACCAGCCCCCTGGCCCTCATCCTGGACAGAACAGGTGCGATGTTCGCGCCCAATTCCTTCTTCAAGAACCGGGCGCTGTAGCGGGCGCCGCGCAGGAGTTCGGCCAGGCGCTTTTCCTCGCCGGCCAGTCGGCCTTCCCCCGCGGCGGATCCTCCCTCCGGCGTCAGCCGGAACCGGGAGCGCGCCCTGGGCCTGTAGGAGGGGGGAACGGCCGCCGCCAGAAACTCGCCCCAGGACGAGGCATATCTCCGGCTGAGAAGACGGGTGAATTCCAGCATGCGGGGGGGCATCAATTCTTCCTCGTCCAGGAGGGCCCGGATCTCCCTGACCTCGCCGGCCTCGTCCGGCGGCCGGTCCCCCAGATGAACGATGAATCCCGTCAGAGTGCGGGGGCCGAAAGGCGCCAGGACGCGGACTCCCACCCGGGCCCGATCCTCAGTCCCGGCGGGCAGGAGATAGGTGAA
>VGJG01000502.1 GCA_016867615.1 Candidatus Aminicenantota bacterium
AGGAGATCGACAAGAAGACGATCACCACCCTGATGTCCAAGCCCCTCCGCCGCTTCGAATTCCTCCTGGGGAAATTCCTGGGGCTGTCCCTCACCCTGCTGGTCATGTTCGCCCTGATGACGGTCTTTTTCCAGGCCTACCTCCTCCTGCTCGGGGGAGGGTTGAACGCCCGCGTCTTCCTGGCCGCCCTGTACATTTTCCTGGAGATGGTCCTGCTGACCTCGGTGGCCATCCTCTTCTCGACCTTCTCCACGCCCATCCTGGCCTCGCTCTTCTCGCTGTCCTTCTTCCTCATCGGCCATTTTTCCCGCGGCCTGCAGACGCTCATCAGCAAGGTTCCTCCGGGTTTCAGCCGCACCGGGCTCCGGATGCTCTATCTCGTCCTGCCCGACCTCGAGAATTTCAACTTCAAGACCGAAGTCGTCCACGGCCTGCCCCTGCCCGCCCCGCTCCTGCTCAACTCGGCGGCCTACGGCCTGTTCTACACGCTGCTCATCCTGGCCCTGGCGGTGGCCGTCTTCCGGCGCAGGGATTTCATCTGATGACCGGACGTGCGCCGCGCGGCACCAGGGCGGGAAGCCTGCTGCTGGCCTTCATCCTCCTGGCTTCGGCGGCCGGGGTGGCGGCCCTCAAGCTGCGCTCCGAGGACATCGCCCGCGCCGCGGTCCCCGGCTCCTCCCTGAGGTTCCTGCCCTCGGGCCGCTATCTCAAGGCGGTCTCCCTGGGCTATTCCGCGCTCCTGGCGGACGTCATCTACATCTGGGCCATCCAGTACTACTCCACGCCGACCATCACCGACCGCTTCAGCCGCCTGGACCACATCTTCGGCGTCATCTCCGAGCTCGACCCGAAGTACTCCGAGCCCTACCTCATCGGGGCGCTCATCGCCGCCTACGAAGCCCGGGACCCGGGACTGGCCCTCAAGGTCCTCGACCGGGCCATGGAGAACAACCCGGACGACTGGCTCTACCCCTTCGAGGCCGGCCACTACGCCCAGATGATGATGGAGGACTACCGCGTGGCCCAGGACTATTACCGCCGGGCCATGGACCTTCCGGGCGCGCCCGACATCGCCAAGCGGCTCTACGCCAACGCCCTCTTCAAGTCCGAGGATTACGACTCGGCCTGGAGGACCTGGCTGGAGGTCCACAACACCGCGGCCGACGACCGCGTCCGGAAGATCGCCTCGAACCACCTCTACCAGGTCAAGGCGGCCGTGGACATAAAGAATATGGAGAAAGCCGTGGCCCTCTTCCGGGAGCGCGCCGGCCGTAAGCCGGAGAGCCTCGAGCTGCTCGTGCGGTCGGGGCTGCTCCCCTCCCTGCCCCGGGACCTGGACGACCGGGAGTACGTCTATGACCCGGAAACGGGCCGGGTGACCACGGCCGTGATCCCATGGAAACGATGACCGCCGTCTTCGTCACGGTCTTCGGGCTGATCTGGGGGAGCTTTCTCAACGTCGTTATCCACCGCCTGCCCGCCGGCCAGAGCCTTCTCCGACCCGGGTCGCGCTGCCCGCGATGCCTCAAGCCCATCCGGGCCTACGACAACGTGCCGCTGCTCTCCTTCCTCGTCCTGGGGGGGCGGTGCCGGTACTGCCGGACGAAGATCCCCCTGACCTATCCCCTGGTCGAGGTTCTGACCGCCGCCTGTTTTCTCACCCTCCACGGGGCCTTCGGGCTGTCGCATTTTTTCTTCGCCTCCTGTCT
>VGJG01000503.1 GCA_016867615.1 Candidatus Aminicenantota bacterium
CGGTACAATGACGGCCGGAAATGTATCACAAGCCAGGTTGATTGTAAAGGCCCGGAGAGGCAGGGCGGGGCCGAAACGGGAACCCGCTTATAGCGGGTCCCCGGGCCCCCGACGTTCCGTTGTCCGCTTGCCTGCCGGGGATTCGCGCATCATCCGAGCCCGACCCAGCTTTTCCTCCAGGCTTCGGTTGAAATCCACGAGGAAAAGGGTGTAGCGCCCGAACTGCCTGACGCTCAGCTCCGACCTCAGGAACTTCTCGGCTTCCTGGTCCTTGTTGCGGATCTCGAGCCTCAGGGAGCCGATCTCCTCGATGACGGAATTCATTTTGGCCTCATCCTGACCGGCTTCCTGAAGAAGCGTCCGCAGCGCCCGCATCCTGTCGTTCAGCTTTTTCGAGACCTCGTATTTCTCCCGCTCGAACCTGGTGAAGGCCGGGAAGATCTTGGCCGTTTGTTCCTCGGTCAGCTCCAGGACCTGGGTCATGCGCATCAGCTTGAAGGTGATGAGGTTCTCGTGGGAGCGCAAGGCGTGGCCGGGGGGCGGCTCCTGAGCCCGGGCCCGCGGGCCGGCGAACGGAGCGCACAGAAGGACGATGAGGACCCATGCTGTGTTGCGGCTCTTCATATCCTGACCTCCCTTAGGATTTCAATTCCTTCTTCAATTCCTCGAGGACGAAGACCATTTCCTCGTCGGTGACCTCCTGGAAGAGCAGCGGATTGTCCAGCCCTCCGCTGCCCGTGACGGCCCCCGCCAGATCCTCCCCCAGGGAAGAGTCGAGCAACAGGTTGAAGGCGCTTTGCAGCTCCGGGCTGTCCTCGAGCTCGAAGGTGATGCGGCTCAGCCGCTCCTCGGGAGGGAGGTAAAAATGGGCCTCCCTCCTCAGGGAAGGACGGAGGAGAAGGAACAGTCCGGCGGCCGCCGTCAGGAGCAGGGGCGCCGCGGCGAAGGCCCATTTCCAGCTCCAGGCGGATCGTCCGGCGTTCTCCCGCCCGGCCGGCGGGGCCTCGCCGGCCAGCCGCGTCCTGAGGCGGTCCCCGAAGCCCTGCCAGTCCCCGAGGGGCGCTTCCCTCGGCGCCAGCGCCGGCGCTTCCCCCTGGACGAGGCGCGCCTCCCGCTCGAAAGCGCGGCAGGAGGGGCAGCCCCTCAGATGGGCCGCGAGCTTCTCCGCTCTTTTCCCGGACAACGCTCCGGCCAGCGCGTCCGAAATCCATCGTTCGCAATCAGCGCACCGCATGGGGCACCTCTCCGCTCAGGTAGGGCTTCAGTTCGGCCTGGAGCATCTTGCGGGCCTTGAACATCCTCCAGGAGACGGTGTTCTCCGCGCAGCCCAGAACTCGGGCCGCCTGGCTGTGGCTCATGCCCTCGACAGCGACGAGCCGGAAGGCGGCTTGGTAGGGCAGGGGCAAGGACACGACGGCCGCGTCCAGCCTGGACCTCAATTCCCCGGCCTCCCACCGGGACTCCGGCCCCGGTTTCCCCTGCCCGGATGCGGCCGGGGCGCAGTCGTCCCGCATCTCCTCCCTGTCCTTCTCCCGGCGGTGTTTCTTCAAATGGTTGAGGGTCAGGTTCACGGCGATGCGGTAGATCCAGGTGAAGAACGAAGACTCCTCCCTGAAGCTCCTCAGGTTTCTGTAAGCGTGCATGAACGTTTCCTGGGTCAGGTCGTCCGCGTCCAGACGGTTCCGGGTGAAGCCCAGGACCGT
>VGJG01000504.1 GCA_016867615.1 Candidatus Aminicenantota bacterium
TCATAGAAGTACTCGGGCCGCTTGAGCTTGCCGATGTCGTGGTACAGGGCCCCGGCCCGGACGAGCAGCGGGTCGGCCTTGATGGACTCGGCCGCTTTCTCGGCCAGGCTGGCCACGATCAGGGAATGATGGTAGGACCCGGGGGCCTCCATGGCCATCTGTTTCAGGATGGGCATTTCGGAGCTCGTGATCTCGGCCAGACGAGGCGGCGTGAGAAAGCCGAACAGAACTTCGATGACGGGCAGGAGGACGAAGGCCAGCGCCGCGCCGAGCGCTCCGCCGATGACGGTCATGAAGGCCTCGCTGAGCAGCAATCCGACCTCTCCCCCCTGGCGCTTGACGAGGTGCAGGGCCAGGATGAGAAGGACGTTGACCGGGGTCACGAGGAAGATGCCCGCCCGGAGGACGGAGGTCCGCTTCAGCCGCTGGTAGTATTTCACGCCGTAGAGGGCCGCCAGGCCGCCGATGAGGCAGAAGATCATCAGGTAGTAATCCGCCTGGAACAGGTAACCGGCCGCCAAGCTGTTGAGGATGACGAAGACGAGGGCGACGGGTATCGTGGTCAGGAAGGCGAAGAGCAACGCCCCGAATTGAAGGGGGATGGCGAAGACATAGGCTTCCCGGTGGGCCAGGATGGACCAGGTGGCTCCGGGGCTGATGGTCTGGCCGAGCAGCTGGAAGAGCCGGTCCAGAAGCACGCCCAGGACGAGGAGGACGCCCAGGAGGACCATCACCCGTCCCGATTCCGGGGTTTTTTCCAGGGACTGGAGGTAATGCCACATGGCGGTGAAGAGAAGCGCCAGGAGGATGAGCGTTCCCAGGACGTTGAGGAGCCAGGAGGGGGTGGTGCGCAGGCTGCTGTTGATCATGCGGACCTGGCGGACGCCTTCGGCCGTGACCTCGTCTCCCTGGCGGATGATGACCTTGCCCTTTTTGATCTGGTAGAAAACGGGCTCGACGCGCGAGGCGGCCAGGCCGCGGCGCGCCTCGGTCTCGACCGTCTCCTGGGTGACGTTGGGTTGGAGGAAAACCCGTCCCAGCCGGATCAGCAGGGCTTTCCTGCGGGCGCCCAGGCTCACTTGTCCGGCTTCGGCTTCGATGTGTGTCGCCGCGTCGGACAAATCGAAAAATTCAGCGACCCGGACGGTCCTTTCCGGTTCCCCCGGGCGGATGATGACCAGCCCCCGCTCCTTTTCCCGGTGGATCAAAAGGTCTTTGGAGACGAGGACCCCCCGGGTCAAGATCTTGCCCAGCAGGTTGACCAGGGGCTCTTCCAGGGTCGTCGGAAAACCGCTTTGAAGGAGATAGGCCAGGTCGTCGAGGGGTATTTCAACGTCGTGCGCGGCGAAGAGGGCCTTCTGCAGGGCTTCGGCTCCCTCCGTCGCTCCCGCCCGGTCCCATCCGCGGCCGAGCTCGAACACCTCGCGGATTTTTTTCTGCAGGCCGGAGAAGACGCTCGGGTCCAGGGCGTAGACGGGCAGGACGGACTCCTCCGCTTCCAGGCGCTTGGCCCGGGTCATCTCCGGGTCGACGATCGTCAGGTCGTCCGGAGCGGCGATGTCGCGGGGGGCGATGTCTCCCACCTGGAGAGTGGGCAAGGCCTTGGGCGGAAGCTGGGAGAGGAGATAGGACATGACCACGACGAACAGGCCGAGCCACAGGAAGGGGTTGAGGAGGATCCGGGCGGGGCTCGCGGTCCG
>VGJG01000505.1 GCA_016867615.1 Candidatus Aminicenantota bacterium
ACGGGAGAAGCGCGAAGCGGCGGAAAAGGAGATGTATGTCAAGAATCCCTCCCGGCTGGCCGAGGCGGGCATTCCTTTCGCCTTCATCTCCCTGGGCGCGGACGACCCCAAAAGCCTGATGGAGGGAGTGCGGAAAGCCGTGGAGAACGGGTTGGACCCCGGCCGGGCGCTCGAGGCTCTGACCGCGGCGCCCGCGCGCTTCTTGAAGCTCGAGAGGGCGCTGGGGTCCGTTGAAAAAGGAAAGATCGCCAACCTGGTCCTGGTCGAGGGCGACCTGCTGGCCGCCGAGCCCAAGGTCCATGCCGTCTTCGCCGACGGAAGGAAGTTCGAGGTCAAGAAAGCCAAGGCCGAGGGCGCGGCCCCCGAGGTCAACGTCGGCGGCAAATGGGAACTCGACATCCAGGGAGCCGGTCTCAAGGTCACCGTGGATTTCCAGCAGGAGGGCGCGTCGCTCTCGGGGAAGATGATCACGCCCTTCGGCGCGTTCGACTTCGCCGGCGGGACGGTGTCGGCCAAGACCGTCGCCTTCGAGGTCAACATCTCCGTGGCCGGACAGGACATCGACCTCTACTTCTCGGCCGCGGTGGACGGCGACCGGATGACGGGCAGCGTCGTCCAGGGCGCGCAGGGCGCGGCCGAGTTCACGGCCAAACGCCTCCCGGGATAAGGAGAACATGATGAAACGCCGATACGCCATCGCAGCCCTTCTCTGCGCGGCCCTGGCGGCCGCTCTGCCCGCGCCCTTCCGGGGCGCCTCCGACGGCCTCCTCCTCAGGAACGGGAACATCCTCACCGTCGGCGGCCCGGTCATCGAGGGCGGCGACATCCTCGTCGCCGGCGGCAAGATCGTCCGCCTGGGGCGGAACCTCCAGGCGCCGGACGGCGTCCGGGTGCTGGACCTCGACGGCCGGTGGGTCATGCCGGGCATCATCGACTCCCACGCCCACATCGCCATCGAGGGCGGGGTCAACGAATCGGGAGACCTCATGACCCCCGAGACCGACATCCGGGACGTCATCAACCCCGAAGACCTGAACATCTACTACGCCCTGACGGGCGGAGTGACGACCGTGCACACCATGCACGGCTCGGCCAACCCCATCGGCGGGCGCGGCCTCGTGCTCAAGCTCCGCTGGGGGAAGAACGCCTCGGAGATGATCTTCCGGGGCGCGCCGCCGACGGTGAAATGGGCCCTGGGCGAGAACCCCAAGCAGAGCAACTTCCAGGGCGCCGGCCCGGCCCGCTACCCCAGGACGCGGATGGGCGTCGAGGCCTCGATACGCCTCGAGCTCGACCGGGCCCGGGAATACATGAAGGCCTGGGCCGATTACGAAGCCGGCCTCAAGGCCCTGAAGAAGGGCGAGCCAAGGCCCCTGCCGCCGCGGCGCGATACCAGGCTGGAGGTCGTGGCCGACATGCTCCGGGGCAAGTACCTGGTGCGCTGCCACGCCTATCAGTCCGAAGAGATGCTGTCGATCATGAAACTCTGCCGGGAGTACGGGCTCAAGCTGGCCGCATTCGAGCACGGGCTCGAGGGCTACCGGATCGCGGACGAGCTCGTCTCCTTCGGCGTGGGCGTCACGACCTTCGCCGACTTCTGGGCTTACAAGTGGGAAGCCTACAACACCCTGCCCCACGCCGCGGCCCTGATGGCCCGGCGCGGGGTCCTCACGGCGGTGAACGCCGACGA
>VGJG01000506.1 GCA_016867615.1 Candidatus Aminicenantota bacterium
GGGGGAGGAAGGTGATGAAGCTGACCGCCAGAAGGCCGAGCAGGGAGGCGGCCAGGGGCGAGGCCTGGCCTCGGCCGAACGCCCGGAAGAGGCTGTCGCCGAAGAAATGGTACACGGCCACCTTGCCGAAGACGGTGATGAAGAAATGAGCGGCCAGGAGGGCCAGGAGAATGGGAATCCCGATGAGGAACAGGCACAGCAGGGCGGCCATGACGAACAGCAGGCCGTAGGCCGCCAGGCCGAGGACTCCCGTCCCCAGGACCGCCCCGAAATCGGAGCGGATCGTGTTCGAGGCCAGGGTGATCCTCTGGGGAATGACGTTGATCACGATGAGGGTGACGACCAGCCAGACGAAGACCATGATCAGCTTGAAGACCAGGATGAAGGGCACGAGCGTCATCTTGAAGAATCCCTTCCATCCTTCGGCGAACCGGGGCAGGATGGTGGAGATTTTGATGTAGACGGTGTCCCCCTCCACCCGGCATCCCGGGTTTTTGGTCAGGACGCCTCCGATGCAGGCCACGTCGCCCAGGACGACGGACTCCGGCCCGAGCTCCACGCGTCCGCCGAGACTGAACAGGTCGCCCTCCACGGTGCCGTTGAGCAGGACCCGGCCGCCCAGGCTGACGACGCTCTCCTTGATCCGTCCGTCGATGAGCGCGTTTCCTCCCAGGAGGACGATGTTGTCCTGCGCTTCCCCCGGTCCGACATGGATGTCCTTTTCCACGAGGATGCCCTTGTGGATGCCGTCCTGGCGTCCGAACAGCAGGCCGCCTGCGGCCAGAATCATAACGGTCATGAGGACGAACGTTCTGAACTTCATGGCTTATCTCCTGATAAAAAATTTACGATAGCCGAATGCGAAGAAGCCCGCCATGGCGGCCAGCGACGCCAGGGCCAGGGCGGGCAGTTGGCGCGGGACCGCGCCGGTCAAAGCTTCGATTCCCAGCCAGACGAAGCGGAGGAGCTTGGCGGCAACATGGAACAGGGCCAGGACGAGCCGCACGGCCTTGGCGCCGAAAGAGGCCCCCTCCTGGAGGCCCCGCCAAACCAGCTTGCCGGAGCTGGTCATCAGGGTCGGCAGGTCGCAGACGCCCGAGGCGACCAGGAGGACCGTGGCCAGGGCCAGGGAGGCCGTCCCGGCGGCCAGGTAGGGCCACAGGCGCCGTTTCCGCCTCGGCCGGGGAAAGGCCGCCTCCAGTACGCCGCGGGTGAAACCAGAGGGGAGGGCGAGGGGGGGCAGGGAGCGGCAGGCGTCCAGGAAGCGTCTCCTCTCCTCCAGGGACCGGCGGCAGGCGACGCAGTCACGGACGTGAGCCGCGACCTCTTCCGCCTCCCGCCCGGACAGGAGGCCTTCGGCCTGGTCCTCGAGCAGGACCGCGCTCGGGCATTTCATGAGCTTTCCTCCATCAGACGGCGGAGCGTTTCCTTGGCCTGGAAGACGCGGCTTTTCACCGTGCCCACCGGCTGTGTCTTGATTTCGGCGATCTCCTCATAGCTGAACCCCGACACATGGCGCAGGACGAACAGCTCCCGGAGTTCCGCGGGGAGCTTAGCCAGCCCGCGCTCGATTCTGTGCCTGAGCTCGGTGTTTTCCATCGCGGCCTCGGCCGAGGGGCCCGGGTCGGCCGCCTGAAGGACGGGGTTCCCGCCGTCCGGACCGGCCGGCCGGTCGAGGGACAGACAGG
>VGJG01000507.1 GCA_016867615.1 Candidatus Aminicenantota bacterium
CGGGTATTCGGGGGCGGACTCATGGATGTCCAGGCCGATGTCCACGCCTTCTCCGCGGATGAGCTCCATCAGTCCGAAGGCGATCTTTTCGGTGAGCAGGCCGTGCCGCCGGCCGGGGTAGCAGCGGTTGAGGTTCCTGACCTCCGGTCCGGAGAGCATCTGGCCGGCGGGGTTGATGTACAGGGCCGGGTCGGGCCATTGGCTGACCGGGTTCGTCAGCCGGGACCCGTAGCGGAACCAGCGCCGTCCGCCGGACGTCTCCAGGGCAAAGCGCTGGGGCGAAGCCTCCTGCGGGTCGCTGTGGCTGAAGGCGCTGGCGTTGGCCCGGGGCACGACCACGACCCGCCCCCGGACCGGGGCGATGTTCTCCGCCAGGACTACGGCGGTGATGTGGCCGCCGGGTTCGTTGGCGTGCGCCCCCCCCAGGACGAGCAGCGTCCCGCCGGACGCGGCCCCGTTGAAAACGTAGACGTCGGTGTCTCCCGCCGTGCCCCTCAAGCCCTGGAAATAGTCGCTGAGCCTCTTGTGCTCGCTGAGGGCGGGGGAGGGATACACGGGCTCGAAGCGACGCATCCGCAGGAAGCTCAGTCCCGTGGCCAGGCTGAGGAGGACCGCGGCGGCCAGGAGGGCGGCGGCGGTCAGGGCGGGCGCCGGCGGCCGGATGATGCGCTTCATGGGGACCCTCATTTGAGCAGGAACAATCTCAGAAGGAAAAGGACCAGGACCAGGGAGGCGCTGAGCTGGGTCAGGAATCTCTTTTCCCAAAGGAGGAACCGGACCAGGCTCGCCGCCAGGAACAGGACGAGGGCCTGGTGGAGGACGAAGATCGCTCCCGCGCCGACATCCTGGAAGGGCGAGGAATGAGGAGCGGCGGGGGGCTGAGACGACGGGACAACGGGGGCGCCGGAGATCAGGAGCGGCTCGAGCCGGGGGGCGAAGACCAGGAAGGCCAGCCCCATGGCCAGAATGAGCAGCACCGGGCCGAGGGCGGTCCGTACGACCCGGAAATATCTCTCCTCGCCCACGACCCGGGCGGAGAACCGGGCGGAGATGGCCGAGGGGGGCATGAGGTTGCCCAACCCCACGATCACCGACAGGGCCGAGGCGGTGAGTATGGCGTTCTTTTCGACCATGGCCAGGATGAAGGGAATGCCCAGGATGCTGGCCGACCCGTAGGACGAGATCCCGCCGAAGGCGGGCAGGCTGACGGACAGGCCGGGGTAGAGCAGGGCCGCGGGCAGGGACAGGATGGCGACGACCATCCAGCCCCGGGCGCCCGTCAGGGTCATGACCTGGATGAACATCCCCACGCCGACGAGGATGGCCAGGAGGGGCATGACGTCCCGGATGGCCTCCTGGGCGGCCTTGAAAAAGTTGAAGCGGCGGCCGGAGACGAGACCCGCGAGGCTGCCGGCCATGAAGATGAAGGGGATCCCCGGGTCGGGCATGACCTCGGCCAGGGCGCTCTGGCCGAGGAAGAGCGCGACGAGCAGGACCAGGGGGATGAAGAGCTTGAAGCCGTAGCGCGGGAAAAAGGACGGCGGCAGGATGGCCTCCATCTCCTCGCGGCTGATGACCCTGACTTCCCTGCGGCCCAGCCAGAGGGCGATGACGACCGCGGGGGGGACGGTCAGCGCCAGGAGGGGGAGGGTGAAGCCCACGTAGGGTATGTCCACGCCCGCCC
>VGJG01000508.1 GCA_016867615.1 Candidatus Aminicenantota bacterium
GGGTGGGACTGAAAAAAAAAGGAGGACCGCAGTCTGACGGACGCCGAGATACTGGAAGCCGTCCGGAAAGACCTGCCCCGTCTCAAGGATGTGTCTTTCGAGTCCCTGGACATGAGCCAGTTCATGTCGGGCGGAGTGGCCGCCCCGTCGACATCAAGCTCTACGGCCGCGACCTGGCCGTCCTCAGGAAATCCGCCGACCGGATCGTCGACTCCATACGGGACGTGGAAGGTCTCCGCGACGTGACGCACTCCCTGGCCGAGGGCAAGCCCGAGTACCGGATCCTCGTGGACAGGGAGAGGGCTTCCCGGCTCGGGCTGTCGGTCGGCCAGGTGGCCGGCACGGTCCAGACGGCCACCAAGGGCCGGGTGGCCACCCGCCTCCGTCAATCCGGCGAGGAAGTGGACATCCGGGTGCGCTTTCAGGAAAAGGACCGGCAGACCGTAGACGACATCCGGTCGATTCCCATCAAAAATCCGGCCGGACAAAACGTCCTCCTGACCCAGGTGGCCGACATCCGCCTCGGGACGGGTCCCATCCAGATCAGCCGGGAAAACCAGATGCGGCGCATCTCGGTCATGGCCAACATCGCCGGCCGCGACCTGGGGAGCGTCGTGCGGGACGTCCAGAAGCGTTTGGGCCGCGTCCAGCGGGAGCTTCCGCCAGGCTACACCCTCGAATTCGGGGGCGAGTTCAAGGAGATGCAGGAAGCCTTCCTTATTATAGCCGGGGCGTTCGCCCTGGCCACCCTCCTGGTCTACATGGTCATGGCCTCGCAGTTCGAGTCGTTCCTCCATCCCTTCGTCATCATGTTCACCATACCCCTGGCGGCCATCGGCATCGCCGCCGGCCTGCTCATCAGCGGCAAGCCGGTCAGTTTGGCCATACTCATCGGGGTGGTCATCCTGGCCGGGATCGCCGTCAACAACGGCATCGTCATGATCGACTACATCAACCAGCTTCGCCGGAAGGGATTGGATCCGAGGGAGGCCATCGTCGAGGGCAGCGTCACCCGGCTTCGGCCCGTTCTGATCACGGCGCTGACGACCATCCTGGGCATGATGCCCATGGCTTTCAGCACCTCGGCGGGGGCCGAGCTGCGCTCTCCACTGGCCGTGGCCGTAGCGGGGGGGCTGACGGCCACGACGCTCCTCACCCTGTTCGTCGTGCCCATTATCTACAGTCTGGTGAACAAGGTCCGCTTCGCCGAGGCCAAGGCCGGACGCTGAACGCGGCCGGGCCCGTGGTCCCCATCCGCGGCGCCCCGGGCGGGAGTGAGAGAACGGCCAGGGGAGAGGGATCCGGGCCGCGCGGGAGGGCGGTTCTTTCCCGGTGTCCCGCCGCCTCTTCTCAGGCTTTATAGCGCAGGAATGCGCCGATTTTTCCGAAGCGGTCGAGAGGGGAAGGGGGGGTGATGTGCCGGATGCCCGTCTTTTTATCCAGAGCCGCTTCGACGGCTTCGTCCACGATATCCAGGACGGCCTGGGTGGGCTTGCGGCATGCGGAACATTCCGCCTCTTCCAGGTAGAGAATGCGGCAGCGGGGACAGAGTCGTCCGGGCGCGGACAGGCCGCGGCTGACGAGAAGGGTCAGCGCCTCGCCGGCGTTCAGGCTCCGGAGAGAATCGCGTAGGCCGGATACGGCCAAGCCTCCTTTCTGAAGCTCCGAGAGAAATTGC
>VGJG01000509.1 GCA_016867615.1 Candidatus Aminicenantota bacterium
GTAGCCGCAGACGGTCTGGCGGTAGCTCTTGGCCAGGCCGAGGGAGTTGGCCAGGACGACCTCTCCCGTTCCCCGGCCGAAGGAAGCTCCGGCGCTCTTGGAGACGCCGGCGTGGGCCAGGGCTTTTTCCTCTACGTCCCTGGCCAACCGGATGCCGTCATCGACCTTGATGTCGGCCAGGGCGGGGTCATAGAGCCCCTCGACCGGCGTCTCCGTCCGGTCGTCGGGCAGGACGTTGTTCGGGTCGGGGGTCGTGTGGCGGGCGAAGCGCACGGCGCTCGACAGGGCCTCCTCGAGCGCCTTTGCGGAAAAGTCGTTCGAGCTCGAGAAGCCCAGGCTGCCCTTGACGAACACCCGGAAGCCGACGCCCCGCGTGGAGGATTCCTGGACGGTCTCGACCCGGCCGTTGCGCACCCGGAGGCTCAGATTGCTCCCGGACTGACAATAGACCTCGGCCTGGTCGGCGCCCTTGTCCAGACATTTCTTGACGAGTTTTTTCGCGAATTCCTGATCAGCCATCGTCCTCTCCTCTCTCTCCGTCATCCCCGGGCCCGGCTGCCGCCGACGTTGATGCCGCGGATGCGGACCGTGGGCTGCCCGGCGTCGACCTCGGCCTCCTGCCCCTTGCCGCAGATGCCCGGGCCGAAGCCCAGGTCGTTGCCCACGGCGTCCGTCCTCTGGATGATGTCCAGGCAGGAGCCGATGAGCGTCGCCCCGCGCACGGGCTTCGTCTTGCGGCCGTTCTCGATGAGATAGGCTTCCCGGCAGGTGAAATTGAACACCCCGGTGACGGGGTTGACGCTCCCGCCGCTCAGGCTCTGGACGTAGAGGCCGCTCGGCGTCGAGGCCAGGATGGCGGCCGGGTCGTCCTTGCCGTTGTCGATGAAGGTGTTGGTCATGCGCGGGATGGGGATGTAGCGGAAGCTCTCCCGGCGGCCGTTCCCCGTCCGCTCCAGACCGAGCTGCTTGGCCGACAGGATGTCGGTCATGTACATCTCCAGGACGCCCTTGTTGATGAGGACGTTCCTCCGGCAGGCCGTGCCCTCGTCGTCGAAATCGACCGTGCCCCGGGCGTTGGGCAGGGTGCCGTCGTCGACCATGGTGAAGACGTCCGAGGCGACCTTCCGCCCGAGCTTGCCGGTGAAAGCCCCGATGTTGCGGGCGATGTTGTCCGCCTCCAGGGGATGGCCCACCGCCTCGTGGACCAGGACGCCGCCCCAGCCGTTCTGGATGACGACGTCCATGATGCCGGCCGGGCAGTCCCCGGCCTCGAGCATGGCGATCGACTCCCGGGCCGCGGCCCGGGCCGCCTGCTCGGGCGTCGTCTCCTCGAACATCTCGAACCCGGAGTGGCGGCTGACGCGCTCCCGGCTGAGGTGGCGGCGGTCGCCGTCGACGCCCAGGGTCTCGATGATGAAGAACAGAAGCGGCAGCTCGCTCCTCAGGAGCGCGCCCTCGGAGTTGGCGATCGTCCGGCCGCGGACCTCGTCGTTGTGGGTGATGAAGGCCGTCCGGATGCGGGGGTCGTAGTCGCGCGCCGCCTGGTCGGCCCGGCGGAGGACGTCCAGGCGCTTCTCGTCGGCGACGTCCTGGAGCGGCAGCCGCACGGTGATGTAGGACGGCCGCTCGGCCGGGGCGACGGGAACGGCCCGCGACGGCCCTCCGCCT
>VGJG01000510.1 GCA_016867615.1 Candidatus Aminicenantota bacterium
GCCGGGTTTTCAACGTGACCGTCAGCGGTGGTCGCGACGGGGACGCGGTCTTCGTCAACGGTCGCGTGTTCCGGGTGGACAAGAAGGCGCCGGCGACGAGCTCCGGACAGGAGCGGGGCCGGACGAGGAAGAGGGAGGTCTCGGTTTCCATGCCCGGCCGGGTGGTCCAGGTCCTGGCCGAGGAGGGCGGCGAGGTCTCCGAGGGGCAGCCGGTCATGATCCTGGAAGCCATGAAGATGCAGAACGAGATCAAGGCTCCGCGCTCCGGAACGCTGCGCCGGCTGGGCGCCCGGTCGGGTGAAACGGTCGAGGCCGGGGCCGTGTTGTTCATCGTGGAATGAATTCCTGAGATGAAGAAGAAGACGCTGGTATTGATCGCCATCCTCTCGGGGTTGATCCTCCTCCCCCTGGCCGCCGGCGTCGTCGTCCGCAACATCATCCTCCGGCAGGTCAAGGGGCAGGTCGAAGCCCAGTTCGAGTTCCGCAGGATCAAGGTCTCGGTCTTTCCCCCGCTGCTGGTCATCGAGGACATCCGCAGCAAGCCCGGGGCGCCCAACTTCTCGGCGGGCAGCATCTCCGTGTCCCTACCCCTGCGGTCTCTTCTGTCGGCCGAACGGCGCGTGTCGCTGGCCGTCGACCGGCCCGTATTCCGGCTGTCGGAATCGGACGTCTCCTCCGGTCAGCCGATTCAAGTCGAGATCCCCTTCGCCGTCGAGCGGGGCGTGATCCACGAGGGGGAGTTTTACTACCGGGGCGACGTCCGGGTCCGGGCCCGGGGCGTGAACGCGACCTTCAGCTGGGAAAAGGACAGGTACTCGGTTCAAACCCGTGTCCGGGAGGCCGTGGTCTTCGTTCCCGAGGTCGAGGAGCCGTTGAAGGGGTTCCTGCGCCTGTCTCTCGAGGGCGGGCGGGGAGCGGCGCGCGTGAAACGGCTGACGGCCAGCGGGCCGGGCCTCTATCTCAGGCTCACCGGGAACCTGGAGGGGACCGAAAAACCGTCCTTGTCCCTCACGGGGGATTTCAGCCTCAAGGCTTCCTGGCTGGCGGACTATCTCGACCTGCCCTTCTCCTGGGAGGGGGATGTCCGGGGCTCGGGCCGGGTCGCTGTTCGCGAGGGACGGCTCGGTCTCACGGCCGATGTCGACAGCCGGAGCCTGTCCGCCAACCGGGTGCCCCTGGGCTCGGTCCGGGGAAGGGTCGATGTCAAGGAGAGCGGGGAGGGGCGGGTGGACCTGACCGCCGTCTCTCGAGCCGGCCTCAGGCAGGACCTGCGTCTCAGCTTCCTGGGGACGCGGGTCGAGGGCCGTGTGGAGAACATCCTGCTCGACCCGGTGATGAGGGACATCGAACTCCCCTGGCCGGTCCGCTCGACGGCCTGGGGGCGGTTCGCCCTGGTGGATTCGCAGCTTGAGGTCGAGGCCGAATTCCGCGACGATGTCTCGGCTCCTGTCTCCGAAGCGGACCGGTTCCCGCTGCGGGGAGCGTTCAACCTGAATTGGGACGGGCAGGACCGCGTCCGGTTCCGGTCCCGGGAGGTCGAGTCCACCTTCGGGCGGATGGCCGTCGAAGCCGACCTGGACATCGGCCGGACGTTCGACATGCGCCTTTCGGGTCAGGTCAAGGACGTCAAGCTCGCCCGCCGCTTCACGTCCCTGATCCTGGATG
>VGJG01000511.1 GCA_016867615.1 Candidatus Aminicenantota bacterium
AGGCGGTCAAAGCCCGGGCCACCCTGGGTGAGATCACGGACGCCCTCCGGAGCGTCTATGGTGAATACCGGGAAAACCCGGTCACCTGACCCCGGATCTCTGGCGTCGCGACATGAGGGCCCCCTTCCTCCCGCTGGCCGTCTGCTTGGCGGCAGGGATCCTCTGCGGCCGGAGCGCCGCGGGGAGCCTCGGGTTGTGGTCGTGCCTCCTGGCGGCCGGCCTCTTCGGGGCCTGGGCGCTTTTCGCACGGGGCCGCAACACGCTCTGCGCCCTCTGTCTTCTCCTTGCCTGCCTCTCGCTCGGAGCGCTCCTGTCCCTCCGGGCCGTTTCCGCCTACAGGAACCACCCCCTCCGTCATCTCCGCCTCACGGAGTACGCGGATTTTGAGGGCCGCCTCGTCCTCTCGC
This sequence comes from Candidatus Aminicenantota bacterium, assembly GCA_016867615.1. GTDB lineage: Bacteria > Acidobacteriota > Aminicenantia > Aminicenantales > JAFGAV01 > JAFGAV01. The sequence continues at coordinate 408 of VGJG01000511.1, forward strand.
CCTCACGCGGCCCGGACAAGAGCCGGCTCGTCCTGGACGTCGAATCCGTGCTCCAGCGCAGGGTTCTGACGCGCCCCGGCGGCCGTCTCCTGGTCACCGTCCTGCGGGGGACGGAAGAAGGCCCGGCCCTCCTCAATTCTCTCCTGCCCGGTGACAGGGTCAAGGTTTCCGCCCGACTGGCTGAGCGAAGGGGCTTCAGCAATTTTTCCGCGGAAGACCCCGACAGCGGCCTGGAACACCGTGGCATTCACCGGACCGCCTTCGCCAAGAGCTTCCTGCTCGTGACCCGGACGGCAGCAGGATCAGGCCTCGACCTGAGGCGTTGGGCGGCGTCGCTCCGCCGGCGTCTCCTGGACAAGATCGAGGAGCATTTTTCCGGCTCGCGGGCCGGAGTTGTGTCCGAGGCCGGAGCCGTCCTGCAGGCCGTCCTCCTCGGCGAACGCGGACACCTCGAGGCGGACACCTTGCGTTCCCTCCAGAGCTCGGGCTTGTTCCATCTCATCGCCATCTCCGGCGCGCACATCGTCGTCTTCTCCGGACTGGTCCATTTCCTGCTGGTCCGCGCCCGCTTGAGCCGCCGGGCGGCCTCTCTCCTCCTCATTCTTCTCCTGTGCTTCTACGCCCTCCTGGTCGAGGGCCGGTCTTCCGTTCTCCGGGCGGTCCTCATGGCCTCGCTGTATCTCCTCGGGAAATTCCTGGGGATGGACGTCCGCCCGTTGAACACTTTGTCCCTGAGCGCGTTCATCCTCCTCATTTTAAATCCCGCCTCCCTTTGGGACCCCGGCTTTCAGCTCACCTTCGCCGCGACCCTTTCCCTGATCCTGTATGTGCCCCGCATCCTGACGCGCCTGCCCAAGCTCCCCCTGCGCCTCCCCGAGCTCCTTTCCGCTTCGCTGGCCGCCCAGCTGGGCGTGACGCCCATTCTCGCCGCCTCCTTCAACCGGGCCGTTTTCGCCGGACTATTCCTCAACCTGGGCGCCGTCCCCCTCATGGCGGCTCTCATGACCTCCGGGTACGCTTTCCTGGTTCTGGCGTTCATCCATCCTCTCCCGGGCCGGGCCGGAGCGTGGGTCGTGGAGCTCGCGGTCGGGGCATTTCTTTTCCTTTCCCGACTGCCCGAAAAAGCGGCCTGGCTTTCTCCGCGCTTGCCCTCGCCCGCGCCGGCGGTCCTGTGCCTTTATGTCCTCCTCCTGCTGGGCCTCCTCCTGCCCTGGAAGCGCAGGGGCCAGAGGGCCGCGACCCTTCTCT
>VGJG01000512.1 GCA_016867615.1 Candidatus Aminicenantota bacterium
GGGTCACCGGCTCTATTTTTTTAGTTTTCAGGTCATAGGAGTAGATGTTGAATTCGCCGTCGCGGTCGGAGCGGAAGAAGACCCTGCCCCCGATCCACATCGGACCGGCGTCGTTCGCCCGGCCCTCGGGCTGGGGGATCTTTTCCACCGAGCGGTCGCCGAAGGAATAGATCCAGATGACGGACACGGTCCCGCCCCGGTAGTGCTTCCACTGGGTGAAGGCGTCGTAGAGGGGGTTGTAGGCCAGGCGGGATCCGTCCTCGGAATAAGCCGCCCGGAAGGCATGGGGGATCTCGAGCTGTCCGGGGAACCCGCCCTCGACCGGCACCCTGAAGAGCTGCGTGTAGCGGCCGGAGAAGACCGAGCGGGGCGAGGTGAAGAGCACGGCCGCGCCGTCCGGGGTGAAGCCCTGCACGACATCCGGTCCGGGATGCCAGGTCAGCCGCCGCGGGACGCCGCCGGACACGGGCACGACATAGACGTCCGTGTTGCCCTCGTACTGGCCGCTGAAGGCGATCAGGCGGCCGTCGGGCGAGAAGGCCGGAAAGCTTTCCGCTCCCACGTCGGCCGTCAGGCGGCGGGCGGCTCCGCCCCCGATCTCCGCCACCCAGAGGTCGTTGGCGTAGACGAAGGCCGCGTGCGTTCGGCTCACGGCGGGCTGGGACAGCATCCGCGTGTCGGTCGTGTCGACGGCCTGGAGGCCGGGAGTCAATAAAAGAAAAGCCGCGAGGCCGCAGAAGATTTTCGCGAGACCGGAGGTGTTCATGGGCGACTCCTCGACAGAAGATGATTGTCATTTTCCCACTGGCGAACCGTGTTGTCAAACGCGCCGCGGCTCTCTTCCATTGTGAGTAGGTCAGCCGGCCGAGTCAGGCCATCTATCCGGACATGATCGCCGAGCCGGGTTGAAGCGCTGGAATCGCCCCCGGCCTCCCGGGGAACCGGTCCCGTCGGTTTCTCCCGTCCAACCTTTTCGCAGACGCCGTTGCGCTCTTCCCTGTTTCCCCAGGGGAGACGGAGGGGGAAATGAGCAATACTGTCCGGAGTTTGCGGCATCCCCACCCATCCGCCATGGCGGCTTTGAATTTTTATGATAAAATGAAGCCGAGAATGGGAGGTCGGATATGAAAAAAATCGTACCGCTTTTTGTAATGCTGCTCTTTGTCCTGTCCTCGGAAGTCCTGGCCGACAAGACGGCGGTCACGCTCGCGGGCCCGGAGTCCGTGGCGGCGGGGACCGAGGTGACGATCACGGTCAACGTCCGTCACAAGGGGAACAACGCCTTTCATTACACCAATTGGGTCGTCGTCAAGGCGGACGGCGTGGAGATCGCCCGCTGGGATTTCAAGGCTTCGGGCCGGCCCGAGGATCAGAACTTTTCCCGGGAAGTGAAGCACACGGTCGCCAAGGCCGTGGAGATCACCGCCCAGGGGAACTGCAACATCCACGGCAGCAAGGGCCCGGCCGTGCTGAAGATCGCCGTCCGCTAGGGCGGTCGAGGGGAGGATCATCATGGCCATCGCCGGCGTCTCCATTATTCTCATTCTCGGTCTCTGCAACCTGGTTCTGGTGCTCTTCCAGGCCGCTTCCGGCTTGAGGATCATCAAGACCAAGATCGGCGTTCACAAAAAAACTGGGCTGGCCCTCGTTCTTT
>VGJG01000513.1 GCA_016867615.1 Candidatus Aminicenantota bacterium
TCGTCAAGGTCGTGGAGCGCGAGGGAGAGATCGTGTCGTTTGTCATCGCCATGCCGGACATGACCGAGGGGATCCGGAAAGCCCGAGGCCGCCTGTTCCCCCTCGGGTTCCTGAAGGTCCTGAGGGCGGCCAAAAAGACCAAGCAGCTCGACCTGCTCCTGGGCGCGGTCAAGGAAAAATACCGGGGCATGGGCCTGGACGCCCTCATGGGATCCCGCATGCTGGCCTCGGCCCGGGAGGCGGGTTTCAAGGTCATGGACACCCACCACGAGATGGAATCCAACATCCGGGTCCGGGCCGAGATGGAGAGGATGGGCGGCCGCCTGTACAAGAAGTACCGCGTCTACAAGAAATCCCTGGCTTGATCCCTTTCCGCTCCCGCCGTCGCCGCGCGACGGGGTTCAGGAGCCGGCCTTCGTCTCCGCCCAGTTGATCCCCCAGCCGAGCCCGACCTTCAGGGGCACGGCCAACCGATAAACGCTCTCCATCTTCTCCCTGACCAGCGCCGCCACCGTCCCGGTCTCCGCCGTGGGGACCTCGAAGACGAGCTCGTCGTGGACCTGGAGGATCAGGCGCGTCCCGGGCGACGTCTCGCGGAGAGCCCGCCAGACGTCGATCATGGCCTTTTTCATCAGGTCGGCCGCGGTTCCCTGGATGGGCGTGTTGAGGGCCATGCGCCGCCCGGCCTGCCGGGCCGCGTTTTCCTTGAGCTTGAGCTCGGGAACGGGGCGCAGGCGGCCGAAGAGCGTTGTGGAAACCCCCGTTTCCTCGGCCTCCCGAACCTTGTCCTCCAGGTACTTTCGGACGCCGGGAAACGTCTCAAAGTAGCGGTCGATGAAAGCCTGGGCCTCGGCGTTGGAGGTCCCCAGCTCTTTGGCCAGGGAAAAAGCCGAAGCGCCGTAGATGAGGCTGAAGTTGATGATCTTGGCCCGCCGACGCTTCTCGTCCTCGGGAAGTGAGGAGCCCTCGCCGAAGACCAGGCGGGCGGTCTCGGCGTGGATGTCCCGGTCTCGGAGGAAGGCTCCCACCAGTGCCGGGTCGCCCGAGAGGTGAGCCAGGACCCGGAGCTCGATCTGGGAATAATCGGCCGAGAGGAAGACGTGCCCGGCGTCGGGGATGAAGGCCTGCCGGAACCGCCGGCCCATCTCCCCCCGGGCGGGGATGTTCTGCAGGTTGGGGTCCGAACTCGAAAGCCTCCCCGTCGAGGCCACCGTCTGGTTGTAGGAAGTATGGACCCGGCCCGTTTCGGGGTTGATGAGCTCGGGCAGCTTTTCGGCGTAGGTGGACTTGAGCTTGGAGAGCTGCCGGTATTCCAGGGCGCAGCGGGCCACGTCCGACAGGGGCGCCAGCTCCTGGAGGACGTCGAGCGACGTGGAGTAGCCCTTGGTGACCTTCGTCTTTCGGCCCGCGGGAAGGTTGAGCTTCTCGAACAGGACTTGGCCGAGCTGGCGGGGTGAGTTGAGGTTGAACGCGACCCCGGCCAGGCCGTAAATTTTTTTCTCCAGGGCGGCCATGTCCGCCCCGATCTCCTCGTCGAGCGCCTTCAGGGCCGACGGGTCGAGGCGGACCCCGTTCCGCTCCATGTCGGCCAGGACCTCGATGAGCGGCAGCTCGATCTCGCGGTAGAGCGTCTCCAGCCCCCGTTCGCGGAC
>VGJG01000514.1 GCA_016867615.1 Candidatus Aminicenantota bacterium
CTGAGGCTTTTGAAGACCTGAAAAAAAAGTTCAAGGGGGAGCCCGCGGACCTCATCCCCGTCCTGCAGGGGATCCAGGCCGTCGAGGGATACCTGTCCCCCGAGTCCCTGCGGCGCGTGTCCCGGTGGCTGAGGATATCCGAGAACGAGATCTACGGCGTGGCCACGTTCTTCGCTCAGTTCCGCTTCACCCGCCCGGGGGAGCGCGTGTTCAAGGTCTGCCTGGGAACGGCCTGCCATGTCCGGGGCGGGGAGCAGATCCTCGACGTGCTCAAGCGCCGGCTGGAGGTCGAGCCCGGAGGCGTCACGGCCGACGGCCGTTTTCAGCTCGAAAGGGTGGCCTGTCTGGGGTGTTGCGCCCTGGCGCCCGTGCTGAGCGTCGACGACAAGATCTACGGCCAGACATCCGTGCTCAAAATCCAGGAATTGCTGGACGGAGGCCTGCACCATGACCAGCCTTGAGACCCGGAGGAAACAAGCCAAGAAAGTCTGGCAGGCGCTCCAGGACAGCGAGCGGCCCGTCATCTATATCGGCGCCGGTTCGTGCGGCCTGGCCGCGGGAGCGGCGGAAGTCATCGAGGCCATAGAGGGCTATCTGAAGAAAAACGGGCGCCGGGCCGACATCCTGCGCGTCGGCTGCATCGGACCCTGTTACCTCGAGCCGCTGGTCGATGTCCAGATGCCCGGAAAGCCCCGGGTCAGCTATTCGAACATGAGCCCCTCCCTGGTGAAGGGCGTCCTGGAGTCTTTCTTCGAGAAGGGAGAGCCCTACAAGGGACGGCTCGTGGGCCATTTCGGCCGGAACGGCAACAAGGAATTCCCTCGCTTCTTCGACCACCCCATGCTCGCCGCCCAGACGCGCGTCGTGCTCCGCAACTGCGGGATCATCGACCCGGAGAACATCGATCATTACCTGGCCCAGGACGGCTACCTGGGACTGGAGCGGTGTCTGACCATGCCCTGGAGCGATGTCCTGGACGAGGTCAAGAAATCCGGACTGCGGGGCCGGGGCGGAGCGGGATTTCCCACCTGGCGCAAGTGGCTGGTCTGCCGTGAGACCGAGAGCGACAGGAAGTACCTGATCTGCAACGCGGACGAGGGGGATCCCGGGGCCTTCATGAACCGTTCGCTCATCGAGGGCGACCCCCATGCGCTCCTGGAGGGCATGCTCATCGCCGCCTACGCCCTGGGCGCGGCCGAGGGCACCATCTACATCCGGGCCGAGTATCCGCTGGCCATCGTCCGCCTCAAGCGGGCTTTGGAGAGCATGCGGGAAGTCGGGCTCCTGGGCGACGGGATCCTGGGAAGCGCCTTCAGCTTCGATATCCGCATCAAGGAGGGCGCGGGCGCCTTCGTCTGCGGCGAGGAGACGGCCCTGATCGCCAGCATCGAGGGCAAGCGGGGCATGCCCCGCACCCGGCCTCCGTTCCCGGCCGTTTCCGGCCTGTGGGGGCGTCCGACCGTCATCAACAATGTCGAGACGCTGGCCACGCTGCCCAACATCATGCGCCGGGGAGCGGAGTGGTATTCCCGTTTCGGCACGGAAACCTCCAAGGGAACGAAGACGTTCAGCCTGGTGGGCAAGGTCCGTCGCACCGGACTGATCGAAGTTCCCCTGGGGATGAGCCTGCGGCGGGTGAT
>VGJG01000515.1 GCA_016867615.1 Candidatus Aminicenantota bacterium
GCTTCAGCTTCCTCAAGGACAACCGCGTCGAGGTCATCACCGGGGTCAACCTCCCCATGCTCATCAAGTTCGTCTCCCTCCAGAGGAGCAACGACCTCAAGGACATGGCCCGCAAGGTCGTGGACCAGGGCAAGAAGAACATCCACCTCGTCGGCGCCCTGCTCAGCTCGCGCGCCAAGTGAGCCGGTCATGATCGGGAAGGACGTCACCATCAAGAACAGGCTGGGCCTGCACGCCCGGGCGGCCGTCAAGTTCGTCAACCTCTCCAACCGGTTCAGCTCGTCCGTGAAGATCGTCAAGGACGGCAACGAGATCGACGGCAAGAGCATCCTCGGGATCCTGACCCTGGCCGCGACCAAAGGGACGCCGATCCGGCTCGTCGTCTCGGGCAAGGACGAGGCGGCCGCCATGGGGGCCCTCGTCGAGCTCATCGACAGCCGCTTCGACGAGAGCGAGTGAGGGTTGTGGACATCATCCGACTGAGGGGAACGGGCGTTTCGCCGGGCATCGCCATGGGCGAGGTCCTCCTGCCCCGCCGCCTCGTCTTCACCTCCCGGAAAGAGGCCATCTCGGACGCCCAGGTCGAGGACGAGCTGAAGCGCGTGCGCCGGGCCATCGACCGGACCCGGGGCGACCTCGTCCGGATCAAGGACGACATCCGGGAGAAGATGGGCCGGGAGAGCGCCTTCATCTTCGACGCCCACCTCCTGATCCTGGAAGACGCGTCCCTCGTCTCCGGCATCGAGACCGCCATCCGCGAGGAGAAGGTCCGCGCCGAGTGGGCCCTGTCCCAGGCCAACCTCCTCTACGAACGGCTCTTCGAGTCCCTCAACGACGATTACTTCCGGCAGCGGAAATCGGACGTCTCCGACGTCCTGACCCGCGTTTACCGGAACCTCGAGACCGGCCGCGGGCGGGAGGAATCCCCGCTGAAGCAGCACATCCTCGTCGCCCGCGAGCTGCTGCCGTCCGAGGCCGCCCTGCGCCTGAGCAAGAAGCTGACGCTGGGCATCGCTATCGACATGGGCGGTCCGACATCCCACACGGCCATCCTGGCCCGGTCCCTGAACATCCCGGCCGTCCTCGGGCTGAGGGACGTCACCCGCGCGGTCCGCGAAGGGGACTTCGTCATCGTCGACGGCAGCGAGGGGGAGATCATCATCAACCCGCCGCCCGCGGTCCGCAGGGAGTACCAGGCTAAAAAGGAGAAGTACGAGGCATACGGACGGGAGCTGCGGAAGACGGCCCGGCTGAAGGCCGTGACCCTCGACGGCGTCCGCTTCACCCCGATGGCCAACATCGAGCTGCCCGAGGAAGTCCCGATGGCCGTGTCGATGGGCGCGGAGGGGATCGGCCTGTTCCGGTCCGAGTTCATCTATCTCCAGCGCGAGACCCTGCCCTCCGAGCAGGACCACTTCGAGATCTACTCCAAGATCGCCCGCGGGGCCTTTCCCCACCCCGTCATCATCCGGACCGTCGACATCGGCGGCGAGAAGAGCCTGCCCCGCCTGAACATCGAAAAGGAGCCCAACCCCGCCCTGGGTCTGAGGGGCCTGCGCTTCTCGCTGAAGAACAAGGGCCTGTTCCGGATCCAGCTTCGGGCCATCCTGCGGGCCAGCGGCCGGAAGAACGTCCGGAT
>VGJG01000516.1 GCA_016867615.1 Candidatus Aminicenantota bacterium
ACGACGGAAATGTTCAAGAGCGCCGCTCCCGGTCGGTTCGGCCGAACTTCCGTTCCTCGCCCCGAAAAAGCCTTCCGATGTTGTCCTTGTGTCTGAGGACCACGACCGCCAGGATCGCTCCCCACCAGGCCCAGGTCCAGGGGCCGTCCCGGGCGCCGAGCGCGAGACGAAAGAGGGGAAAAGACGATACCGCCAGCAGAGAGCCGAGCGATACGTAACGGGTGAGAGCGATGACAGAGGCGAATACGGCCAGACAGAGGAGACCGGGGAAAATCCCCATGCCGGCGAACGCTCCCAGGGCGGAGGCCACGCCCTTGCCGCCCCGGAAGCGGAGCGTCACGGGGTAGCAATGCCCCGCGACCGCGGCCAGGGAGGCGGCCAGCGGAACGAGGGGCTGCTCGGGAAACCACCGAGCGCCCAGGACGACGGGCAGGAACCCCTTGGCCGCATCCACGGCGAGAACCGGAAGAGCCGCGGCCCATCCGGCGGCGCGGAGGACGTTCGTCGCGCCGGTGCTGCGGCTTCCCAAAGAGCGGATGTCTTTTTTTTCCTTCCAGCGGACGAGCAGATAGCCGCTCGGCAGCGAGCCGAAAAGATATCCGGCCAGGATGAACAGGAGGCTCATGGGAGAGGGAAGCGCTCGAGGACGGCGTATACCGCTCCCCCCGGCAGAAGCCGGCTTTCGAAAAAAATGATCTCCCCGGCCGTCGCGCAGCCGAAAAGAGAAGCCGCGCTCTTTTTCAGCCCATCAAGAAGGTTGTCCATGTTCGCCGGGGAATTCACCCGTCCCAGCGTCAGATGGGGACGAAAAGGCCTGGCTTCCTCCGGAAAACCCGCGCTCATCATTTCTCCTTCGATATCCTTATGGAGGGCGCCGAGCTCCGGCCCGGCTTCCACTCCCGCCCAGATCACGCGCGGACGCCGGGAGCGCTCCGGGAACCATCCGCTCCCGGCGACCGTGAAGGAGACGGGCGCATGGCGCGAGGAAACCCGTCTCAGGGCCTCGACGGCGAGGGCGGCCCGCTCCGACGAGACCTCGCCCAGAAATTTCAGTGTCAGATGCATACCCTCGGGCCTCACCCAGCGGATATCCCGGGTCAGGGGAGAGAGGCTCCGGATGAGGTTTTCGAGGCCGGCCTTGATTTCCGGGCTGAGCTCGAGGGCAATGAAGGCTCTCATGTACGGATCTTCAGCAGGCGGCGCCGGAGCATGTCCAGAGCTTTTTGACTCGACTGGAACTTGACCTGTTCCCTGTTTCCGAGAAAAAGGCTTCGTTCCGTTTCGAGGCCATTGTCCCATGCCAGGGCGGTGTAGACAAGGCCCACGGGCTTATCCGGCGCGCCCCCTCCGGGCCCGGCGATGCCAGTGACGGCCAACCCGAAATCCGCCCCGGCCGCGCGGCGGACTCCCGAGGCCAGGGCCTCGGCCGTCCGGACGCTCACGGCGCCGGATTCGAGAAGTGCATCCTGCGGCACCCCGAGCCAGTCCGTCTTGGACCGGTTGGAATATACGGTCATGCCCCCCAGGAAGTAGTCCGAGCTCCCCGGGATGTTCGTCAGGCGGTGGCCGATCAGCCCCCCCGTGCACGACTCCGCGCAGGCGAGGGTGGCCTTCCGCGAGAGCAGCAAGCCGCCCACA
>VGJG01000517.1 GCA_016867615.1 Candidatus Aminicenantota bacterium
GACGCCGCCCCGCTCTTGAATGAGTCCAAAGATGCGGGGCACGGGCCAGGAGCCGCGGCGGACGCGCACGCCCAATCCGTCGGCGACCACGCGGGGGATGTTGTCGTAGAATCCGCCGCCCGTGATGTGGGCCACGGCCTTAACGGTGATCTTTTTGATGAGGGCCAGAATCGTTCGGCTGTAGATGCGGGTCGGCCTCAGGAGTTCGCGGCCGAGCCGAGCGTCCGCCTTGATCTCGCGCGCGGAAAACACCTTGCGCACCAGGGAGTAGCCGTTGGAGTGAAGTCCGCTCGAAGCGAGTCCGAGCACAACGTCGCCGGCGCGGCAGCGGCGGCCGTCGATGATCTTCTTCCGGCTGACGAGGCCGACGGCGAACCCGGCCAGGTCGTAGGCGCCCGGGGCATACATGCCGGGGAGCTCGGCCGTCTCGCCGCCCAGGAGCGCGCAGCCCGCCTCGCGGCAGCCACGGACCATGCCCTTCACCAGGTCCTGAAGCTTCCGGGGTTCGACCTTGCCGCAGGCGATGTAGTCGAGAAAGAAAAGCGGCTCGGCTCCGACGACGACCACGTCGTCGACGCACATGGCCACGAGGTCCATGCCCACCGTGTCATGCCGGCCGAGCGTCTCGGCCACGAGGAGCTTGGTGCCCACGCCGTCCGTGGAGGCCACGAGGACCGGGTCGGGGATCCCGGAGAGGCGCGGGGCGAACAGGCCGCTGAACCCGCCCAAACCGCCGATGACCTCGGGCCGGCCCGTGGTCCTGACCAGGGGCTTGATGCGACGGATGAAGTCGTCGGCCAGGCCGATGTTCACGCCCGCTTTTATATAATTCAGAGTCTTCATCCGATTTTTGCTCCTGGAGCTTCCGGGCTCATCATATCATATCCAACGCCTTCAACTCATTCGGCTCTCTTCCATTCTCTGCAGGCGGGCCCGGATGCGGAGATCGGCAGGCCTCAAGGACCAAGGAAAAAAACTAAGAGCGATTGCAAGGCTTGCTTCGGCCGGTTTTCCGAACAGGCGCGATCGGGGAGCGAAACGGGCTGGCGGCAATGACCCTGCGCTCGAACGAGAAGACCGGAGCGCAAGAAAACGGGCTAAAAAAAGACCGCCTCCCCGCTGGGAAAGGCGTCCTCCGGAAGAAAAATCGAGGGCTATTTCTGGTTGGCGATCGAAACGAGGCTCAGTTCCTCTCCGACCTTCTTCGCCGTGACCACGACCTGGAGCTTGCTGTCTTCCTCCTGAAGATATGCAACAGGCGGGAAACAAAGAGTTTATGCCCCCGCTCCATTTTACCCTATTCCTATATACACAATAGGTAATATAAGCATTACAGGCGCCGTTGTCAACAGGCCGTACGCGCGGGCTGTTCGAGACCGGGGGGGGCGGGTGAGCCCTCCCGGGGATTGAGATTGGGATCCGGTCCTAGGCCCTTCCCCTCAAAAAAGAGATCATCTTGGGGACGACCAGGGGGACGACGTCGGGCAGCATCTTGGGCATGAGGTTGTCCATGACCTTGGGCATGAGCTCGGGCATCTGCTCGGCCATATAGTCGGGCATGGGAATCATGGCCCCCACCCGCTCGAGCATCGCGGGCATGACCTTGGGCATCATTCCCGGCAGGAGCTTG
>VGJG01000518.1 GCA_016867615.1 Candidatus Aminicenantota bacterium
GCCGGATAATCGCCCCGGTCGTTCAGGCGGCGCGGTATCGGATTCGCCTCGAGGCCCCCATAGCGGAGGAGGGCCCTGTCGGCTAGCCGACGGGGGGAACCGACGGGACGATCGGCCCAGGGCCGAGCGTCGGGGGTTTCCAGGGGGTATGCCCCTTGGTCGCGGGACGTAGTCCGAGAAGAACTGACCCATTCCGGAGGTGCCTTCGGAGCTTTCTTAGATATTGAACCCCCTGCCCCTAACATTTTAGGGGCGCAGACGATGGCGCCTCCGGCAATGTCGTAGGCAGGGAGCGAAGCGACCGTTGGAAGGGGGAAACGTGAAGCGGGTTCCCCCTCCAAGGAGACTGGTTCCCCAGGGGGCAGGGGGCGATTCCGGCGCCTCCGGAATGGATCCGTTCTTCTCGCATGGTGCCTATCCGCCGGTCGTCAAGCCCGTTCTTTTTTTTTCCGGCGGCTCTGCCAGAAGAAATAAAACGGCAGACCCGAAGCGATGAAGGCCAGGTCGACGAGGGAATGCCTCCAGTCGATGATGCCGCGCGTTACGATGAATATGATGAAGGCGGCAAGATAAATGCCCGGCAGGACAGGATAGAGAGGGATGCGGTAAACGTCGCTCCCGCCGACGTTCAATTCTCTCAGCCTGAAGAGGGCCACGCCGTTCAGAGCCCAGAAAATGAGGATGCCGAAGACCATGCCCGCGGCGATGGCCTCGAACGTGCCGCGCAGAAAGAGGATCACCGCCGCCCAGAGGGCATGGGCGACGATCGCCCGCGAGGGCGTGCGGAAGCGGGGATGGATATAATCCAGCCACTTGAAGAACAGCCCGTCCCGGGCCATGGCATAATAGGCGCGCGTGGCGGTCATCATCGTGCCGTTGATCGAGCTTGTCGTCGAGGCGATGACCAGCAGGGCCACGAGGACCAGGCCCAGCGGGCCGGCCAGCTCCCGGGCCGCCGCCGTGGCCACGACCGTGTTCCCCCGGACGCCCTCCATGCCCAGGGTCCGGTGGTAGATGAGGTTGGCGCTGAGATAGACGGCCACCAGGACGGCGATCCCCAGGAAAAGACCGAGGGGGATCGTCCGCTTGGGGTTTTTCATCTCCGCGGCGGAATACCCCAGCCGCTCCCAGCCCGTATGGGCGAAGAAGACCATCATCAGCGCGGCGACGACGTTGCCCACCGGCCCGAGCTTCATCGTCGGCTCAGCCCGGGTGGTCAAGAGGTTGTCCCGGCCCTGGAGGAGGATGAGGCCGACGACGATGAGGACGATGAGCCCGACGACCTTGAAGGTCGTCGCCAGGTTCTGATAGACGCTCGCCCTTTTCACGCCCACATAGTTCAGGACGGCGAAAAAGGCGATGATCCCCAGGGCGACCAGCTTGTGCCCCGTCGCCGTGAGAGGGATGAAGTTTCTCATGTAATCGGCGGTGATGATGGCCAAGCCGGCTGCCGGGCTGGTGCGGATGAGGAGGAGCTGCGACCAGCCGAAGATGAACCCGGCGAACGGCCCCAGGGCCCGGCTGACGTAGACATATTCGCCGCCCGCTTCGGGAAGGCGCGTGCCGAGCTCGGCATAAATCAGGCCGCCGATGAACACCAGCAGGCCGACGCCGATCCACAGGATGATGA
>VGJG01000519.1 GCA_016867615.1 Candidatus Aminicenantota bacterium
GGCCGCGTAGAGCGCCGCCAGCGCGCAGAACAGGGCCAGGGCGATCACGGATTCCGCCCGCCAGGAGCGGAAGGCCGTCCGGGCCCCCGCCAGCAGGAGAAGAGCCGCGGCGGCGAGCCAGGCCGCCTTGAGGAGCGGCCGCGCATAGCCCAGCACGGCGTCCAGGACGAAAACCGCCATGCGCACCGGCCGCGGGTAAAGATGAAGCCGGGGCATGAGCTGTTTCGGCGTCCGGACTTCCTTCCAGCTGAAATCGATGAACGCCCCCTCGTCCCGGTTTTTGTAGCCGATGTCGAGGGCATGGTTGCCTCGGGCGAGGAAGATGTCTTTCTCCGCCTTCCGCTCGGAAGATCCCCCTTCGACATCGAGGACGAGAAGGCCGCCGACCGAGACCCGGGCGTCCCCCTCCGCCCGGACCGAGAACCTGTAAACCGAGCTCTTGGGCGCGAAGGCGAATCCCTCCCAGGCGGCGCGGATATGTTCCTCCTCGCCCGCCCTCGCGGCCAGCGCGAGTTTGTCGAACGAAATGACGGGATCGAGCGAGACCGAAGCCGGGCCGCCGTCGCCGGAGCCGCCGGAATCGAAGCGCCCGCGCAGGCCGTGAGCGGGTGCAAGCGCCCCGGCGACGAGGAGAAGGGCGCCCAGGACGACGCAGACGACGAACAGGAGGACGAGCTTCTTTCCGAGCTCGTCCAGAAAGCTCTCCGTCCTCTTGCGGGCGTCCGGGCGGATCTTGAATGCTCCCAAATTCACATTCTCCTCGGGAGGAAAAACGCGCTCGCCGCGCCCGCGTCCACTATAGATTCAGAATCCGGAATCTGTCAATTATTTTTGGACCCCGCCGCAGTCTCCGGTCACCTGTCCTGCGGAGGGTCGAAGGGTGCCTCGCACGGCCCGGCTCCCTGATCCTCCCGAGGAATTGTGATATAATTTCGGCTCTTTTGAATTTACCAGGAGGCCAAACCGCACATGAAACATGGAATCGCCGTTATCTTTCTCTTCTTGCTGAGCCTGTCCGTCGGCGGATCTTTTCTCGCCGTCGGCTCGAGCGGCGGGCAGGCGCCGCCCGCGGCGCCCCAGGCCGACAACCCCTTCTTCAAGCCCTACGGCACACCGTTCAACGTCCCGCCCCTCCACCTCATCAAGAACGAGCATTTTCTGCCGGCCATCGAGGAGGGCATCAGGCGCGAGGCCGCGGAGGTCGAGGCCATAGTCTCGAACCCCGAGCCGCCCGCCTTCGAGAACACGATCGCCGCCCTGGACCACACGGGCATCTTTCTCGACGAGGTGACGTCCGTTTTCTTCTCCCTGCAGAGCGCCCACACCAACCGGGAGCTTCAGGCCCTGGCCCAGAAAACGGCGCCCATGCTGGCCGCCCACGGAGACAACATCGCCCTCAACGAGAAGCTCTTCCGGCGCGTCAAAGCGGTCTACGACGGGCGCGACGGCTTGAACCTCGACCGGGAGCAGCGTTTCCTCCTGGAGAACACCTACCGCGGCTTCGTCCGCTCGGGCGCCCTGCTCGACGAGCGACAGAAGGCCCGGCTCCGGGAGCTCAATCAGAAGCTCTCCCTGCTCACGGTCCGGTTCGGCGAAAACGTCCTGGCCGAGACGAACGCCTTCAGGCTG
>VGJG01000520.1 GCA_016867615.1 Candidatus Aminicenantota bacterium
AACCTGTTTGCCGCGTTTAAAATAGAGGCTGCTGAGGATGGCCCAGGCGCATCCCACCCCGGCCCGGACGGAGATCGCGCCGTCGGCGCAGTTGCGGGCGCAGGCGCCGCACTCCATGCACAGGTCGCGGTCGGTCAGCACGGCCTTCCCTCGCTTTGCCTCCAGGGCGAACACGCCATGCGGGCAGACCTCGGCGCACCGGCCGCAGCCCGTGCAACGGGCCGGGTCGTAGGCGAGAGTCGTGACTCCCGAAAGGTGGCGCGGAGCCGTCATGTTCTCCTCCGGGAGCGGGAGGGAGGGCGGCGCGCGGCGGCTGTGGAAGACGCGGCGTCCGCAGTCCGCGCGGCGTCAGAAGGGAACGAGGAGTTTGATCGCATAGAAAATCACTCCGGCAAGGAACGTGACACCGATCAGCGGCACGGCCGTCCTCATTTCTTTTAAAACGCCGGACAGCGAGGTGAAAGTCGATGAGCCGGTGAAGTTCATGGCCAGGAAGGCGGAGAGGGCGGGCAGAAGAAGGAGGTGGACGACCTCCTGCTTCCAGCTGAAGGCGGGCAGGAACCCTGCCCGACCCCCGGCCATGAGAATCGCCGCCCAGAGAAGGCCGGCCAGGGCGCCCTTGAGGGCGAAAGCCCGGCCCGGAATCCAGGGCAGGAGAAGGGGCGTCAGGCCGCTGCCCATGAGATACGCCCCCAGGTAGGGAACAAAGTCAAAAGGATGAAGGCGTCCGAAGAAGAGGATTCCGCCGAGTGCGGCGAGGGCCAGGAGCGCCAGAAGATACTTGAATCCGACCCGAAGCTCCATCCCCGCCAAACGGGCCCGGTCGAGGAATCCGAACCGGACACGCCGCATATCGGAAGTCGCCCGGAGGCCTCCGGCTAGAAAGGCGGGGAGGTCCGCGGCCCGAACCGGTCCGTAGACCACCCGGAAACCCGTCTTCCCCTGGACCTCATGCGCGGCCGTCCCGGGAGCGCCGAGCTGGGGAACGATGAGCTTGCGGTGCTTGACCGCCTTGGCCAATCCCGTCGCCGTCACCCGGTCGATGATCTCCTGCGTGCCGAACGTGCCCTTGCCGGCGGCGCACCAGACGTTGATGCCCCGCGTATCGAGGACCAGAAGCCAGGCGTCCACTCCCCCGAGCTCCCGCCGCAACGCATCGAAAGTCAGCTTGTAGTTGGCGGTGACGAGCACCGGGGAGGACGGATCGGGATTCCCCGCGGCGTAGAGGCCGGGGGGAATGCGATAGCGCATCCGGCCGAACCCCCAGCGGACCCTGACGGCGCCCCAGCGATCCCTCGAGTCGAGCCGCGCGGCGACGCGGGGAATGTCGCCGACGGGCGATGCGGCTCGGCCTACGACCCAGGACATCCGGGAGAACTCCTCCATGCTCGCGGGCGGAGTGCGCTCGGACCGGTCGCAGCCGCAGGAGATCTCTTGCGGAGACATGCCCGCTTTCATGGCCTTCATCTTGCCGTCTCTCACCACGAGCGCAATTTTAACGCCGCGGCCGTCCCTTAAAAGCGGACAGTGAAGATCTCCGGATGGGCCGCCCGGGGGCGTTCAAGGCTCACCTGTCCAAGCAGTCGCCTCCGCAGTCCTTGGACTCTCTGCAGGCTTTCA
>VGJG01000521.1 GCA_016867615.1 Candidatus Aminicenantota bacterium
CCCCCACGGCCGGTTTCCTGGCCAAGTTTTACGTCTTCAGCGCCGCGGCCGGAAAAGGCCTCGTCTCCCTGGTCGTCCTGGCCGTCCTGGCCAGCCTGGTTTCGGTGTACTACTATTTAAGGGTCGTCGTGCACATGTACATGAAGCCCCCCGTGGGCGAGACGACGGCCGAGGGCCAGAGCCCGGCGCTTCTCCTCGTCCTCTTCTTGTGCTTTTACGGGGTCCTGCAGCTCGGGATCAACCCCGGATACGTGATGCACCTCATCCGCCGCGCGGCGGCGCTTCTCATTTAACTGGCTCTCTTCCATTTTGTGTAGCTCAGCCGGCCTCGGTAGGCCTATTATACGGACGTTATCGCCCAGCCGGGTTGAGGCGCCGGAATCGCCCCGGACATTCAGGCCGGCTGAACTCTTTGCGAAACCAACCCACAGAGAATGGAAGAGAGCTTTAACTTTCAGGGCGGATAATTAAAACGGCTGGAGCGGACCGTAAGCCGAATTCTGTTCCGCCGGTCGTCCCGGCGGCGGCGGTTATTTGTCTGCCCCCGGGCTCGAGCCCGGAGGAGTGAGCGACCTACCCGCCCCCTGAGACGGGCCGCCTCGTGCGGGGCCGATTCGGTCTTGCTCCGGATGGGGTTTGCCGTGCCCCCGGCGTCGCCGCCGGAGCGGTGAGCTCTTACCTCACCGTTTCACCCTTGCCCGTGAGGGCGGTCTGTTCTCTGTGGCACTTTCCCCCAATCGCTTGGAGTCGCCGTTAGCGACCATCCTGCCCTGTGGAGTTCGGACTTTCCTCTCCCCCCCCCTCCGCAGAGGGGGAGGAAGCAACCGCCTCGTCCACTCCAGCCGTTATCTTGATGCCGAATTGGGCCAATTTTTTGTAGAGGTTGCTGCGCGGGGTGTCGATCGCCCTGGCCGTCCGGGAGATGTTCCATCCGTTCTCCCGGAGCTTGAACAGGATGAACTCCCTCTCCGCCCGGTCCCGGAATTCCTTGAGCGTCGCGGCTCCGCCGGCCCGCGGCGCAACCGGGACCGCGGCGCCCCGCAGGGATTCGGGCAGCTCCTCGAGTCCGATTGTATCACCCTCGGCCATGATGAGCAACCGCTCGACGACGTTTTTCAGCTCGCGGACGTTTCCCTTCCAGGAATGGTCCGCCAGGGCCCGCAAAGCTTCGGGGCGGAATATTTTGGGCTTGAAGTTGTTCTCCTCGGCGAAGACCCGGCCGAAATACTCGACCAGCAGGGGGATGTCCTCCCTCTTCTCCCTGAGGGGCGGCGAGACGATGGGCAAGACGTTCAGCCTGAAGAAAAGGTCGTCGCGGAATTTCCCCTCCTGGATCTCCCGCCGGAGGTCCTTGTTCGTGGCGGCGATGACCCTGACGTCCACCTTGATGATCCTGTTGGACCCGACCTTCTGGACTTCGCCCTCCTCCAGGACGCGCAGGACCTTGGACTGGGTCCTGAGGCTCATGTCCCCGATCTCGTCCAGAAAGATCGTCCCCCCCTCGGCCTGCTCGAACTTGCCCGTCTGCCGCTCCGTGGCCCCGGTGAAGGCGCCCTTCTCGTGACCGAAGAGTTCGCTCTCGATCAGCTCCTCGGGGATGGCGGCGCAGTTCACCTGCA
>VGJG01000522.1 GCA_016867615.1 Candidatus Aminicenantota bacterium
AACGAAGAAGTTTGAGAGGAACATCGTCAAATCCCTCGACCCGGACGAATACCATATCGACGTCTCGGAGTACTTCCTCGCCCAGGGCGAGCCGGGCTCGGCCTAGGACCGGACGTCGCGGACCGGCCCCTCGATGATCCCGCCCCCAACGACCAGGTCCCGGTCGTAAAAAACTGCTGACTGCCCCGGGGTGATGGCCCGCTGGGGAACGGAGAACGTCACCCGGCAGCGGAGTCGTCCGACGGCCTCGACCCCGGCCCGGGCTCCCTCGTGCCGCGAACGGATCTTGACCGCGAGCTGCGCCGGACCGTCGAGGCCGGAGACCGATACCCAGTTGACGCGCGCCACCATGAACGCCCGGCCGTAGAGAGCCTCGTTCGGACCGGCCGTGACCGTATTCTTCTTCGAGTCGAGGCCGACGACGTACAGGGGCCGCGGGAAAGCGACGCCCAAGCCCCGGCGCTGGCCGACCGTGAAGTGAACGATCCCCCGGTGGCGGCCGATGACCCTCCCCGCTGGGTCGAGTATGAGCCCCGGTCTTTCCGCCCGGGGAAGCCTGGACTTGAGAAAACGCGGATAATCGCCGTCGGGCACAAAACAGATTTCCTGGCTCTCGGGCCTCTCGGCGGCGGGGAGACCCAGCCGGCGGGCCAGGGCGCGAACCCCGGCTTTGGTCAGGTTACCGACCGGGAACCGGGCGAAGGCCAGCTGCCGCTGGCTCAGGGCATAGAGAAAATAGGATTGGTCTTTTTCAGGGTCCCGCCCCCGCCGCAGCAGGAACCGGCCCGAGTCCGGGTCGCGCTGGAGACGGGCATGATGTCCGGTGGCCAAAGCCACCGCGCCCAAGCGCCGCGCCTTGTCGGCCAGGAGGGAGAATTTAACCCGCTCGTTGCACCGGACACAGGGGTTGGGCGTGCGCCCCTTCGCGTATTCCACGCAAAAATAGCGGACGACCCTGTCCTCAAATTCACGTCCGAGCGAGCAGACATGGTGCGGGATCCCCAGGGCGGCGGCAGCGCTCCGGGCATCCTCGACCGCCCCCGAGCCGCAGCGGTCCTGGAAAGCCTTCCCAACGCGTCGGCCGCGCGAAGAAGGATCCAGGTCCATGGTCAAGCCGACGACGCGGCACCCTTTCTCCAGCAGGAGAGCAGCCGCCACGGAGGAGTCCACGCCTCCGCTCATGGCCACGGCGACGAGCTTCTTTTCCATGGGATCATAGAATAATCGGTTTTAGGCTGAGATTGAAGCCCTCAAGGGGCTTCACGCGAGTCTTAACATGATTTCATTAAAACTCATTGTTATCGCCGGGGAGGGCGGCGGATTGCGCGCCCCCGGGCTTTGTGCTAAGATGCGGCTGGTCAATCGGTCAGGAGATCCATCATGTCCGGTCATTCCAAATGGCATTCTATCAAGCATAAGAAGGCCGCAGCGGACGCCAAACGGGGCAAGATGTTCACCAAGATCATCAAGGAGATCAGCATCTCCGCCCGGATCGGAGGCGGCGACCCCGAGGCCAATCCCCGGCTGCGCAAGGCCGTCCTGGACGCCCGGGGGGTGAACATGCCCGCCGACAATATCAAACGGGCCATCATGAAGGGCACCGGCCAGCTCGA
>VGJG01000523.1 GCA_016867615.1 Candidatus Aminicenantota bacterium
GGAGAGGTCGATCTCGCCGATGCGGCTCTCGTTGGGGCAGACGGCGACCTCGTCGTCGGGAACGCGCTGGGCGGCCCAGACGGCCCCGGGCTTGCCGCTCTCGGGCTTCCACAGCGGACCGACGGGCATGATCTCGAAGACCCAGACTTCCTTCGTGTCGGCCACGGCCAGCATCTCCCCCGAGTCGGTGTAGCCGTAACCGTGCTCCTCGGCCAGGGAGCCCATGAGCTCGATCGCCTCCCGGGCCGTGGCGCAGCGCTCCATGGCCAGCAGGGTGAGCATGGTGATGTCGAACTTGGCCGTGGGCGTGGGGTTGCGGAGCTTGTTCTGGACGCCGATCGTCGACTCGCCGATGGCCAGCTGCCGGTCGTTCATGTAGCCGAACATACCGTGGATGTAACCGTAGGTATGGGCCGCCTGGGGGATCTCGAGGCCGGTGAAGTCCTTGAGGTAGATGTCCCACTTGAGCCCCTCGGAGGGGGGCCAGGTCTTGAACTGGTCGATGTGGTAGATCTTGCGCGTCGCGCCCGGCTCGTGGTCGGCGGGGGGCACGACGCGGAAAGTCCAGTCGCACGTCCCGCAGTCGCAGGTGTGGGTGGTGAAGATCGAGCCGTCGGTCGAGGCGTCCTTGCCGACCATGACCACCGTGCAGGCGTCGGGGAATTCCGAGAGCATGTCCGCGTCGTGGGCCGGGGAGGGGGATGGGGTGCGCAGCAAAAACACGCCCGCGGCCAGGAGAAGGACGGGAAAAAGTCCGAAGAGGACGGCCGTTCTCTTTTTATTCATGACACCTTCCTCCTTTGGGTTCGCTCTATCCTTCCTTGGACCGGCCCTCATTGCTCAACGGGGTCGGCCAGGATGTCCATCATGCGCACGGCCTTCTCCCACAGCGCGACCGGCCGGGGTTTCATCCGGTCCCGGACGCGCTTGGAGGCGTCGTAATAGCCCAGGTGGTTGTACTTGACCAGCAGGTCGTCGCCCAGCTTCCACCAGGCCTTGACCACGTCCTCGGCTTGGGCCATCGTGAAACGGGTCACGAGCTCAGACGCCCGTTCAGGGGAGTCCTTGAACGCCTCGGCGGCCAATCGGTCGACTTCCGGTATCCGGGCCAGTGCGGCGCCCTCGAATTTATTCTGGGCCTCCTGGATGTCCAGGAGGGCGTGGGAGTACACGGGCTGGGCGTGGAAGTCGACGTAGTCGAAAGCCCAGCGGGCCGAGTCGCGGTTGAACTCCCAGTGGTCGCCGATCTTGAAGGAAGGGGGGATGTCCTTGACGCCGGCGTAGAGCGGGATATAGCACGAGGTGTCCTGGGCGCCGAAAGCCAGCCACAATATGCCGCCTACGGAATCGGGCAGCCGGCTCCGGGTCTGGGCTATGGTCGTGTATTCGACGCCCGAAACGCTGATCAGCCTCGTCCCGCGATAGATGTTGGGGTTGGCGAAGGGCCCGCCGCGGATGCCGCGCACCGGGTCGAAGGGCGTGCCCTGGCTCTTGTCCCGGGTGATGGCCATGACGTCCGAGACCGAGAGCTTCTTGTCCGGCTTGACCGAGAAGGGGAAGTCCATGTTGGGCAGGTCGGTCTTGAGGTTCTTCGAGGGGGCGACGAGGTT
>VGJG01000524.1 GCA_016867615.1 Candidatus Aminicenantota bacterium
CGGTGCCGCACATGCCTGCCCCCGGGAACGCCTCGAGGTAGCTCATCTGGGCCCGGAGCTTCGGCTTGAGCCAGAGGTCGTCCGAGTCGAGGAAGGCGATGAACTCGCCCCGGGCGCGCTCCAGCCCCGCGTTCCGGGCGGCGCTCACCCCGCGATGGGGAAGACGAAGATGGCCGACCCGTCCGCCGTACCTCCCGACGACGGCGGCCGTGTCATCCTCCGAGCCGTCGTCGGCGACCAGGATCTCGACCGGCCGTGGCTCCGGCTCGAGGCGGAAATAATCCTGCTCCAGGACCGAATCGAGCGCGGCGGCCAGAAAGCCGGCCCGGTTGTGGGCGGGGATGATCACGGATATCATGGCCGCGGAATGGGGCTATCGAACCCGGCGGACCGGGACCCTGCCCTGTTCCTCGAAGGGCAGCTCATGGCTTCCCCAGGCGCTGAGGACGCGGACCGCGCCCGAAAGCTTGAAATCCGCCCCGGCCCGGCTCAGAGCAGGAAAGAGGTCCGCTTCCATCTCGAAAAATTCAAGGAGCAGGGGGACGGCCAGAACAGCCGGCTCCTGCGGGTCGAAACGCACGCCCTCCGCGCCGCTCTCGGCCACCCGGACTCCCCCCAGCTCGAGCCGGTAGCGCACCGAATCGAATTTCAGGTTGAAAGCGCTCAGGCTCCTGAATTCCGCCCGGAAGGAGAGGTCCGCCCCGCCGACCGACAGGGCGCGGATCTCGAGAGGAAGGGCGGCCATCCCGATCCCCTTGAACACAGGAAAATCCCCCGTCAGGGCCAGACTCAAGCGCTCGCCCCGTTTCCCCGGCTCGGAGAACACCAGCCCGCCGAGGAGCGTGCAGTCGATCTTTGTCCGCTCGGTGAAACCGGGGACGAGCGGCTGAATATAAGCATAGGTGAACTTGACCGGCAGGGCGATGAGCGTCCGGCCCGAGGGAGCGATGTCGACCGGGGCATCGAGCGTTCTGTCCAGCCGGAAGAACTCGGCGTTTTCCACCATGACCCGGTAATCGGTGCGCGTGAGCCGGCAGGGCTCGGCCGAGGCGTTGGCCACCTCGAGAAGGAAGTTCAGCGTCAGCCCCTCCGGGCTGAGGTGCAGCACGCGTTTTTCCCGGAGAGTGATCTTGAGGTCCTTCTTGAGCGACCGCCCCTCGGCCGCGGGCAGGAGAAGGATAAGAACGCCGACGGGGGCGATAATCCGGAGCAAGACATTGTTCATGGTCGTCGTCGCGGCCCCCAAGGATACACGAATTTTCCGGGCCGGACAAGCCGGTCCCGCCCTTCCCCTCAGGAGAACTCCTCCATGACCTCTTCCAGCCGGGCGACGTCGGGGTTGATGTCCCCGAGGGCCGGAGGGCCGGCGAAGCCGTCGAGCAGGGCTTCCTCGAAGGCTTCCTTCTCCTCCTCATAGATCAGCCCCACCGGCAGACGGTCCGGGTCGTCGATGAGGGACCAGGCCCTCCGGCGGTCGGAGGGGTCGTGATCCGGCTCGGCATCCACCCTCCGCAGCCTGCTTTTAAACCAGTCGTAGGAATGGGTCCGGTTGTGGGTGACGCAGGGACTCAGGACTTCGACCAGAGAAAAACCGCGGTGGGCCGCG
>VGJG01000525.1 GCA_016867615.1 Candidatus Aminicenantota bacterium
GAGATCCAGAACTACGCCACCCTGTTCCTTGTCATGTCCAAGAGCCTCAAGCCCGAGCCCGTGAAATGCGACGTCAAGGTGGTCATGATCGGCGACGCGGACATCTACGACCTGCTGTACTTCATGGACCAGGACTTCAAGAAGATCTTCAAGATCAAGGCCGAGTTCGACTCCGCGGTGCTGAAAAGCGACAAGACGATCACCGACTACGCCCGTTTCATCCGCAAGATCTGCCTGGACGACGGCCTGCTGCCCTTCGACCGGGACGGCGTGGCGGCCCTCATCGAGTACGGGACGCGCATCTCCGGCCGGCAGAAGAAGATCTCCACGCGCTTCCACGTCCTGGCCGACGTCATCCGCGAGGCGTCCTACTGGGCCGGCCGGGAGAAAAAAAAGAGCGTCGGCCGCAAGCAGGTCGAGAAGGCCGTCCTGGAGCGGTTCGAACGGGTCAGCCTCCTCGAGGACAAGATTCAGGAGATGATCGAAGAGGGAACGATCCTCATCGACACCGAGGGCCGGGTGACGGGGCAGGTGAACGGGCTGTCGGTCTACGACATGGGCCAGTTCGCCTTCGGCAAGCCGACCCGGATCACGGCCAAGACCGCGGTCGGCCGCGCCGGGGTCATCAACATCGAGCGCGAGGCCGACCTGAGCGGCCGGACGCACAACAAGGGCGTCCTCATCCTGGGCGGCTATCTCCGGGGCACATACGCCCAGGACAAGCCGTTCTCCCTTTCGGCCAGCATCGCCTTCGAGCAGTCCTACGGCGGCGTGGACGGCGACAGCGCCTCCTCGACCGAGGTGTACGCCATCCTCTCCAGCCTGTCCGGCCTGCCGCTGCGGCAGGACATCGCCGTCACGGGTTCGCTCAACCAGAAGGGCGAGATCCAGCCCATCGGCGGGGTCAACGAAAAAATCGAGGGGTTCTACGATGTCTGCCGGGCCAAGGGGCTGACCGGGACCCAGGGCGTCATCATCCCCCACCAGAACGCCCAGAACCTCATGCTCCGGCCCGACGTCGTCGAAGCCGTGGCCAAGGGCAAGTTCCACATCCACCCCATCAGGACCATCGACGAGGGCATCGAGATTCTCACCGGTGTCGAAGCCGGCCGGCGGAGGCGGGACGGCGCGTTCGAGGAGGGCACGGTCCATTTCCTCGTGGACCGGGAGCTCCAGCGACTGGCGCGGAGCTGGAAGGAATTCGCCGGACCTTCGCAGCCCGAGTGACGCCCGCGGCGTTCCCGTTCCGCGTTCTTCGACCCGGGCTCAACCCAGGGGGCGGATCTCGGAGATCGACCAGTGGCGGGGGCTCGGCCGGGTGAGGACCATGCGGAGATACCTCAGCCGGGTCCGCCCGAATCCGGCGGCAACGCGATAGGACGCGAAGTCCTCGACCGTTTTCCGGCTGACGGCCGGCCAATAGACGGGCCGTTCCGCGAGCCTCAGCCAGGCGAGCCCGTCGAGCGACCCCTCCAGGACGAATCCCCGGGGATAATCGTAGGGCTCCCGGCCCAGGTCCATCTCCAGCCCCTCGAGCTCGAGCTCCTCGCCGAGGTCGAGCGTGAAATGATCCCCCGGAAACTGAGGAT
>VGJG01000526.1 GCA_016867615.1 Candidatus Aminicenantota bacterium
GGCCCGGGCCGAGCAAGAGCGCCGAGACGCTCCTCGTCCGCCGCGAGGGGAACGAAGTCGTGTTCCTGAACGCGCTCAGGTTCCAGCCGGACTCGGCGCTCAACCTTCGCTTCCCCCTGATGAACGAACGGCTGCCGGCCGCCATGGCGGCGCTCGGGAAGGAAGGTGTCATGGAGGGGACGGATTACCGGGGCGCCGAAGTGATCGCCGCCCTGCGCGCCGTGCCGGACTCGCCCTGGTCCCTCGTGGCGCGCATGGACAAGGCCGAGGTCTACGCCCCCCTCTGGGAACGATTGAGACAGACGCTGCTGGTCCTGACCGCGCTGATCACCGCTTCGGGCGCGGGCCTGGCCGCGGCCTGGCGGCGCCAGCGCCTGGGCGATTTCCGCCGCCTGGAGGAGTCGGCCCAGGCCCTGCGCGCCGGCGAGCGGCTCCTCCGCGAGATCGCCGCCAACTACCCCCGCTCCTACATCTCCATCATCGAGAAGGACATGACCGTCGGGTTCACCTCGGGGCAGGAATTCCGGAAGCGGGGCCTCAATCCCGAGGATTTCGTCGGCTTGACGCTCGAGCAAGTTTTCGGAGACAAAGCCTCTTTCGTCCGCGAGCATTACCTCAGGGCCTTCGACGGCCGGGAGGCCGAGTTCGAGTTGTTCTTCGACGGCCAGCACCAGCTCTACCGGGCCATCCCCCTGGCCGACGAGCGCGGCCGGATTCCGAGAATCCTGGCCGTGGTCGAGAACATCACCGACCGCAAGCGGCAGGAGTCCGAAATCCTGGCCGCCCGGGACGAGCTGAAGCGCCTTCTCGACGTGGCCGAGCGGGCGCGCCGGGTCCTGCTCAGCGTCGTCGAGGACCAGAAGGCGTCCGAGGAAGAGGTCCGCAAGCTCAACGTCGAGCTCGAGCGCCGCGTGCGCGACCGGACCGCCCAGCTCGAATCGGCCAACAAGGAACTCGAAGCGTTCGCCTACTCCGCCTCCCACGACCTGCGCGCGCCGCTGCGGGGCATCGACGGCTGGAGCCTGGCCCTGCTGGAGGACTATCATCACCGGCTGGACGACAAGGCCCGCGGCTTCCTGGAGCGCATCCGCGCCGAAACCCAGCGCATGGGCCGTCTCATCGACGACCTGCTCCACTTCTCGCGCGAGACCCGGGGCGAGCTCAACATGCAGGCCGTGGACATGACCGCCCTGGCCGAAACGGTTGTCGCCCGCCTCGTCGGGGAACATCCTGCGGCGGAGGTCCGGATCGTCATCCGGCCCGGACTCAAAGCCCGGGGGGACGCCCGCCTGCTGGAGATCGTCCTGGTAAATCTCCTGGACAACGCCCTCAAGTTCAGCCGTTCCAGGACGCCGGCCCTGGTCGAATTCGGCCGATCCGACCGGGACGGCAGGGGCGTCTTTTTCATCCGGGACAACGGCGTGGGGTTCGACATGACCTACGCCGACAAGCTGTTCAAGGTGTTCCAGCGCCTTCACGGCGCCTCGGAGTTCCCCGGGTCGGGCATCGGGCTGGCGACCGTCCGGAACATCATCAGCCGCCACGGCGGCCGCATCTGGGCCGAGGCC
Organism: Candidatus Aminicenantota bacterium; assembly: GCA_016867615.1. Taxonomy (GTDB): domain Bacteria; phylum Acidobacteriota; class Aminicenantia; order Aminicenantales; family JAFGAV01; genus JAFGAV01. The sequence goes on from VGJG01000526.1 coordinate 1,569, forward strand.
GAGCCCGGCGCGGGCGCG
>VGJG01000527.1 GCA_016867615.1 Candidatus Aminicenantota bacterium
GCGTGGTTGTACTCGAAAGCGAGCCCCACCCGCGTCGCCCAGACCGGTTTGGGGTGGATGTAGCTTAGGGCGAAGCGGGCGTCATGCCTGACGTCGAGACGGCTCCGGCCGTCGAGAAGGCTCGTCTTCCTCAGGTTGTAGAACAAAGGCAGCTTGAAGTAGTACTTGACATCGAGGGAAAGCCCGGGAAGCGGCCTCCAGGCGAGGGACGGCCGGATCGAGAGCCGGAACCTCTGCTCCGCGGGAAGAACCGTCGGGTCGAGCCCGGCGAAGAACCCCTCGTCCGCCCGCCAGGCCGCGCGGGTCCGGTCGGCTTCGTACAGGACAGCCGCGCTCAATCCCCAGGACAATCGGGACGAGCTTTTTTCCTGGGCCAGGCGGGACTCGTTGACCAGGAGGATGGTCTCCCCGAGGCGCCGCCAGGCGAGCCGAAGACGGGCCGAGCGGGCCTCGAGCCGATCCATGAGCGCGGGCTCCGCCGCGGGCAACCCTACTTCCGGCCCGGCGGGGGCGGTCGGGGCGGCCTCCCCGCCATCCGCCAGGGATGCGGCGGCCACGGCGGCCGCGCACAGGGCGAGGAACTCTTCGGCGGACGGCGCTCCCTCGCCCCTTCCGCCCGCCAAGCGTCGGAAGAAGCCGCGGGCCTCCCCGGCCGCCGCCCCGTAGGTCCGCTGATCCGTCCGCCCCGAATAAACAGCCGACAATCCGAGCGCCGCCGCGTATTCGCCGAGCAGGCCGCGGTGGAGCTCGCCGAGCGCAGCGCCGTGGTTTCCCAGCCCGATGAACACGTCCTGGCTGCGGTCGAGGAGGTTGCGCTCGAACTTCATTCCCAGGCCGACCTCATAACGCTGGTCGAGGTGAAGGAACGTGTCCGAGAAGCGCTCGAAAAACCCGAAGAGCTCGAGACAAGGCAGGATGTACCGCTCGTAGCTCAGCTGCATGGCCGAGACGTATTCCTTGAGGCCGCCGTCCTGCACTTCCACCAGGCTGCTGAAGCGGAAATCGAGCTCGTCGGGATAGATGCCCCTGTTGGCCCGGGCTTCGACGTTGACCAGGGACCGCTCGAGCCTGCCGTCCACGACGTCCCCGGCCAGAGCCGAGCCGAGGGTCAGGCTCATCCGCTCCTTGTCCTGCTTGGCCTTGATGAATTCCTCGGATCTGGCCAGGAGCGCGTCCGCCGCGTTCTCGGCGCCGAGCCGCGCGGCGAGCCAATCCCGGAGCTCCTTTCGGCCGTCCTGGCCGTAGACTCCGCCGGGCAGAAGCAGCCATCCGGCCAAGCCGAAAATCGCAAGACCCGACAATCTCCTCGACGACGCCTTCATCGCTCCTCCTCTGTTCCGCCGGCTCTCCCCAACATCCTTACTTTATTCACCGCAAACAGGAAGTCAACAACGGAAACTCGCCGAGGACGGCCGCGGCTCGGCACGAAGCGGGATTCAGGGGAGGTCCGGAAGCCGCCGGGAATCCGCGGCCGATCCCGTCCGCGGCGGCGGCCAGGGCCGGGTTCCTCGTCGGGGCGTCGGCGGAGAGGACGCGTGTTTGAGATGTGATGCCACGGCGCGCGCGGCAGCCCGTCTCGG
>VGJG01000528.1 GCA_016867615.1 Candidatus Aminicenantota bacterium
CAGAAGGTCTCCTGACCGCCCCGGGGATTATTCGGCGCGGGAGGAAGCCTCGATGCGCGTAGGGATCATCGGCAACGGCCTGGCGGGCGTCATCGCCGCCAAGACGCTCCGGGAGTCCGGTTTCGAGGGGGAGGTCGAGATCTTCGCCCGGGAAAAATACCCGTATTACCCCCGGCCGAACCTGATCGAGCACCTCGCCGGACGGCTGCCCGCGGAGAGGCTGTTCGCCTTTCCCGAGAGCTGGTATGCCGAGCGCCGCATCCGGGTCAGGCCGGAGACGCCCGTCCGGAGGATCGTCCTCGACCCCCTAGGAGCGGAGCTCTCCTCGGGACAAACGATCCCCTGCGACCATCTCCTCCTGGCCGACGGCGCTTCCTCTTTCATCCCGCCCATGAGCGGCGCGGATAAAAAGGGCGTCTTCACCCTCCGCACCTGGGACGACGCTCTGGGCATCCTGGATTACCTGCGCGAGCACCGCGAGGCGGCCGTCCTCGGCGGGGGGCTGCTGGGGCTCGAGATCGCCCGGGCTCTGGCCGCCCGCGGGGTCCGGGTCCGGGTGGTTGAGTTCTTCGACCGGCTGCTTCCGCGCCAGCTCGACGCTCAGGGCGCCGCGCTCCTCAAGGAGCAGGTCGAGAAATCGGGGATCTCCGTGCGTCTGAGTACGACGACCGAGGAGATCCTGGGGGCCGACCAAGCGGCGGGCCTCAGGTTCAAGGACGGGGCGACGATGGAGGCAGACATCGTGGTCGTGGCCGCGGGCGTGAAACCCAACCTCGACCTGGCCCGCGGCGCGGGGCTGGCCGTGGAGCGGGGCGTCATCGCCGACGACAGCCTCCGCACGAGCCATCCCCGCATTTACGCCGCCGGGGACAACGTCCAGCACCGGGGACGCGTCTACGGCATCATTCCCGCGGCCTTCGAGCAGGCCCAGGCCGCCGCGGCGAACATCCTGGGCCGGGAAAAGCCATATGCCGGCACGGTCCCGTCCAACACCCTCAAGGTGGCGGGGCTGTACCTCACCGCGGCCGGGCTGGCCGTCCCCGATGCAGACGGCTACGAGGAGCTGCGCAAAGAAGACCCCGAGCGGGGGCTGTACAAGAAGATCGTCCTGGAGGGAGGGCGCCTCGTGGGCGCGGTCTGGATGGGAACAAAGGAGGGCGCCCCCCAGGTCTCGAAGGCCGTTTCCCTGAAGGCGGACGTCTCATCGTTCAAAAATGAGATCCTGGAAGACGGCTTCGATTTTTCCCGGCTGTGATGAAAAAGATCCTCGCCCTGTGCGTCCTCCTCGTCCTGGCCGCATCGGCCGCTTCGGCCCAGCAGGCCAAGCCCGAAGCCCACGGCTATTTTGCTTTTTCCTTTATCAGGGGAGGGGAGGAGGGCGGCCCCTCCGGGGGCAGCCTGGAAGGCCTGGGCGGCGGGCTGCTCCTCACCGGTATTTTCACCTCCCGGATCGACTACCGCCTGGAGGTCCGAAGCCGGAGCGGAGCGGACTTCGCCCTGGAAGAGGCCTGGCTGGGCATCGGCTGGGCCGAGACACTCATCCTCAGAGCCGGGCTTTTTCTCGTGCCCTTCGGC
>VGJG01000529.1 GCA_016867615.1 Candidatus Aminicenantota bacterium
TCCAGACTGTCGGCCGCGCTTCGCTCCTCTGCGATATCCAGAACAGCCACAGCGGGAACATGGCCATCCGGCACAGGGACGAAGCCGGAAGCGAATGGATCGTCGTCACGGCCACGGGCTCCCAGAAGGGCGACCTCGACGCCAGCCAGATCTGTTTTCTTTCTCCGACGGTAACGGATTTCGGCACCACCAGGGCTTCCTCGGAAACCGGCATCCATGCCAGGATCCTTGACCTTGAGGGCTTGGCCGCTTCCATCCACGCCCACACCAAAGACCTGACGATCGTCACCCTCGACGATACGGCGGGACCGGGCGAACTGCCGCCGTTTGTCCCTGTCGATCCTCTCGGGCATTTTTATCTGGGCGCCGTCCCGGTCGACAGGATGGAAGTGCCCAGCGGGTCTGCCGAGATGGCCCGGATCGTCCCGGAACGGCTCGCCCGCCACCCGGCCACGGTCGTCCAGACCCACGGCACGTTTGCGCGCGGCAGGACTCTCCAGGAGGCCTTCTTCCATGCCTCCATCGCCAACAATTCCGGCACCATCGTCCGGCTCCTCCGCCGCCTTCAGATCGATGTGGATGAGCTGCGGCGGAAAATGCGCGCACAGCCGGATCACTTTTTCGCCTGCGCTCCGCCTCCTTACACGGTTGGTGACGACGACGTCTGTGCATTTCCCGGGGAAAAGGAAATTGTGCGTGAATTCCGCAAGACGGGAGCGAGAATCTTCGAATCCCGGCTTTCGCCTTTTCATACGGGCTCGATCTCGGTTCGCGGCGCGAGGAGCATGCTCTACGCCCCTAAAGCATCGATGCCGCGCGAAATCGGCGGGCCGCTCCTCGAAGTTCCACTCGATGCCGGAGAAGGGGATACGCCCGAGCTCAAGCACCATAAGCAGATCTACGCGGCCAGTGGTTTTCAGGCCATCCTTCACTGTTATGTCCCGGAGGCCGAGGCGCTCGCGCACTTCACGTATCCCGGCGACACGGAACCCGCCAGCCGCATCATTCCGATCGACGCCGAGGGAAGCTTTCTTTACGTCGTCATTCCCGTCGTGCCAGCCCGCACCGACCTGGCTGAACTCGTCCGCCTTCTGCAGGATTACAAGGTTGTCGTGGTCAGGGGCGGCGGCGCCTGGGTCGTGGGTAGCCATTCCCTCTCCGAAGCCCTGCACCACCCCTCCTCGCTCCGGGAGATTTGCCTCTACCGCATCGGCGCCTTCGAGCTCGGCCTTGACCTGCGCCGTCTGGAACCGGAGAAGGCCAGGAGATGGTAAAAGCCGACCGTGGAAACCACCTGTCGTCTCTTCCGGTTCCCCCGGGCATTGCCCGGGTGGCGGCAGGCTCGCCCTCTCGCCGCCACAAACGAAAAAACGCTTGCCTGAGGGCTAAAGATACGGCTTGAGGTGGGAAGCCAGGAAGCGGGCGACTTCCTGGACAGCGAAAGGCCAGGCATAGATAATCTTCTTTTCGGGATGGCGGTTTCGGGCCCGCTCGATGGCGGCCAGGTCCTCATTTTTTTCTCGAGCTCAAGGTAGCGAGTCCGGCGCGACGCGTCGACGCC
>VGJG01000530.1 GCA_016867615.1 Candidatus Aminicenantota bacterium
CGGAGGATGCGCAATACGTCCAGCCCGGCCATTCCCGGCAGCTTCAGGTCGAGGAGGACGGCGGCGTAGGAGCCTGCGCCGAAACGGTCGAGCCCTTCCCGGCCCGCCGCGGCGGTCGCCACGCGATAGCCGGCCCGGACCAGGACCTGGCTGCAGGAATCGCGGACGGCGGGGTCGTCGTCGATGAGGAGGATCCCGGGAGCCTCTTTCATTCCCCCGCCCCGCCGCCCCTCAGGGGGAGGAGGATGATGAAGGCCGCCCCCCGGCCTGGCTCGCTGCGGACCTGGATGTCGCCGTTGTGTTTCTTGACGATGCTGTAGCTGATGGCCAGCCCCAGGCCCGTCCCCTGGCCGACCTGCTTGGTGGTGAAAAAGGGCTCGAACAGCCGCTCCCGGTCCTCGGGCTTGATGCCGTGCCCGGTGTCGATGAACTCCAGCCGCAGCCAGCCGGCCGCCTCGTCGGCCGAGGCCCGGATGGTCAGCGTTCCGCTGCCCCGCATCGCTTCCGCGGCGTTGATGATGACGTTCATGAACACCTGCTGCAGCTGGGAGGCATCGACGACCAGCCGGGGCAGGAGGCCGTATTCCCGGCGGACGGTGATGTTCTGGAAGAGCGCCTGGCGCTCCAGGATGGACAGGGTTCTTTCGATGACGTCCGGGATGTGGGCGAGCGTCATCTCAGGGTCTTTGGGGCGGGCGAACTCCAGGAGCCCCCGGACGATCGTCTTGCAGCGCGTCGTCTCCTTGACGATTTTTTTCAGGTTGTCGCGGGCCGGGCTGTCCTTGGGCGTGTCCTCCAGGGTCAGGTGGCTGTAGATCAGGATGCCGCCCAGGGGGTTGTTGATCTCGTGGGCGATGCCGGCCGCCAGCTTGCCCAGGGAGGCCAGCTTCTCGGACTGGACGAGGCCTTCCTGGGCCTCCCGGAGCTCCCGGGTGCGTTCCTCGACGCGCTTCTCCAGGGTCCGCGTCCAGTCCAGGAGTTTTTCGTTGGCCGTCTCGAGGTTGTCGGCCATGCGGTTGAAGGAGTCGGCCAGGCGGCCGATTTCGTCTCGGGAGCCGACCTCGACCCGGTGAGACAGGTCGCCGCGGGCGATCTCCTGCGTCGCCGCCGCGATTTTCTGCAGGGGCTTGACGATTCGGCCCGTGGTCAGGAAGAGCATGAACAGCAGGAACAGGATGCACAGGCCGGCCACCAGGACGAAGGCCGACATGACCCGGGCGGCGGTGTCGAGGTAGGGCTTCTCCAGCATGCCCACGTAGAGGATGCCGATGATCGCCCCCTCGATGTCGCGGATGGGCTCGTAGGCGGTGATGTACCAGTCCTTGACCACGAAAGCCCGGTCGATCCACGGCCGGCCGCGGACGAGCACCTGCTCCCGCACCTGGCGCGAGAGGCGCGTGCCGACCGCCCGTTCGCCGTCCCGGTCGCGGACGTTCGTCGAGATGCGGACGTCGCCCTGGAAGATCGTGGCCGTGCCGACCTCCGTCCCGCGGTATCGCTCGCCCTTGTAGACCAGCTCCTTGACCCGGTCCACGATTTCGTAGTTGCGGTTGA
>VGJG01000531.1 GCA_016867615.1 Candidatus Aminicenantota bacterium
CGGAAACCGTCAGGGAAATCGCCCCTTTCCCTCCTCGGCCATGACGATGCGGACGCGTCCCTCCCTTTTTGAGGGAAAGGCGTATTTCAGGGCGTTGGTCACCAGCTCGTTGATGATCAGGCCGCAGGGAATGGCCCGGTTGATGTCCAGCCTGACGTCTCCCACCTGAACGTCCACCCCGACCCGGGAGGCCGCCGGGCCGGAGGAGGTGCGGAGGTAGGCGGCCAGCACCTCGACGTAGGCCCCGAAGTCGACTCCGGCCAGGTCCGGGGACTGGTAGAGCTTCTCGTGAATGAGGGCCATGGACTGGATGCGCGACTGGCTGACCCGGAACATCTCCTTCATGGCCTCGTCCCCGATCTGCCGCGACTGGAGGCGGAGGAGGCTGACGATGACCTGCATGTTGTTCTTGACCCGGTGATGGATCTCCCGCAGGAGGAGGTCCTTCTCCCGCAGGGCGGCCCGGATCGCTTCCTCGGCTTTCACCCTGTCGGTGATATCGCGGACGATGCTCTGGATGAAGAGAGGCTGCCCCTCGGGGTCGCGCACGAGCGAAACGTTGATCTCGACGGGGAAGACCGACCCGTCCCTGCGGAGCGCCATCCGGACGTAGCGGGGGATGCTCCGGCCCGCGAACAGGACCTTGAACTTGTCCTCGGCGTTCGGCTGCTCGGAGGGGGCGATGGTCTCCCGGAAATGGCGGCCGATGAGCTCGTCCTTCCTGTAGCCCAGCATGTCCGCGGCCTTTTGGTTGACCCCGATGAGCCGGCCTTGGACGTCGATGAGCAGGATCGGGTCGTTGCTCTGCTCGAAGAGATGCCGGTGAACCATCTCGCTCCGGCCCAGGGAATCCTCGGCGCTCCGGCGGGCGGTGATGTCCAACAAGAAGCCGATGACCTCCCGCGGCCTCCCCGACGCGTCCTCGCTCAGACGCTTGTCCTCTCGCACCCAGATGCAGGCTCCGTCGCGGCGGCGGAAACGGTATTCGATCGACACGGCCTTCCTGTCCGGGATTCGCGACCATTCGCCGAGGACCCTGTCTCTGTCCAGGGGATGGATCCGGTTCTCCCAGAAACGGGGTTGCTTGAGGAAGGCCGCGGGCTTGAAACCCGTCATCCCCTCGACGTTGTCGCTCATGTAAGTCGTCCGGAACCCTTCCCTGGGCTCGCTGCAGGCGAAAAACACGGCCGAGACCGATTCGATGAGCGTTTGCAGTCTTTCATGGGCCGCGCGCCTTCTTTCCTCGGCTTCCTTGTAGGCCGTCATGTCGTTGATGATGGCGTAATACGCCTCGATCTTCCCCCCGCCCGGAAGGGCCGTGGGCCGGGCGTCGCAATAGACGGTCCGGCCGTCCCGGTGAACGGCCCGGAACTCGAGCTTCTGCTTTTTACTCGCGTTCTTCGCGGACTCGATCAGCAGCCTGAGGGTGTCCTTTCTGTCATCGGGATGCAGAAAATCCGTCAGCGGCCTGCCTAGAAGATCCTCCCGGGCGTAGCCGATCATGCGGCATAAACCCCGGTTGGCGAAAATGACCTCGCCGCTCCCGT
>VGJG01000532.1 GCA_016867615.1 Candidatus Aminicenantota bacterium
TACTGAGGCCATGAGCGACGAGACCCGCCCCTATCTGACGATCCCCCGGCTTTCGGACCTTCCCTGGCTCGTCCACGGGTTCGGGACCGCGGGCTGGCAGGAGGATGATCTCCGGGCGGCGGCCGGCTTCGAGCGCTTCCGGCCGGTCATCATGCGCCAGGTCCACTCGGACGCGGTCCACCGGATCGCCGAGGCGCCCGAAGGCCGCCTCGAAGGCGACGCGCTGATGACCCGCGTGCCCGGGCTGCTGCTCGTCGTCCGGACGGCGGATTGCCTGCCCGTCTTCCTCGTCGATGAGCGGACGCGAGCCGTGGCGGCCGTCCACTGCGGGTGGCGGGGGACCGCGGAGCGTGTCCTCGAGAAGGCCGTCAGGGCCATGGAGAGGGACTACGGCACGGTCCCCGGCGGCCTGCTGGCCGCGATCGGCCCCTGCATCGGTTCGACCTGCTACGAGGTCGGCCCGGAGGTCCGGACCGTGTTCCTGCGTGCGGGCTTCCCAGAGGACGTCCTCGCCGAGTGCCCGGGGGGTCGCGGCCGGTACCTGCTCGACCTGCGGGCCGCCAACACCTGGCTCCTCGAAGGGCTGGATCTGAGGCGGAAGGACATCCTCGACACCGGGCCGGCCTGCACCCACTGCGAGCTGTCGCTCCTCTCCTACCGCCGCGACCGGGGCGATGAGCGCCGCATGGTCAATTTCGTCGGCCTCCTCCCGCCGCCCGACGCCAGTTGAGCGACATGACTCAGCGGCGCTTAAGGCCGCAGGGGTGTCGTTGACGGGAGCATAAAGCGGTGATTCAGCCGGACAGCGGGATGGTTGAGGGCATCCTCGCGGAGGACGGCTCACGATGTCTGAGCCTGCTATCCGTAGGGCTAGTGCGGATCCCGCAAGTTTCGTGAGCCGCCGAAGCCATCATGCTGGGAGGCGAAGAGAATCACCGCGCGGACGGAGACGACATCCCGAGGCCTTATAGAAGCCGCAGTGATTTGCATTTTGGGGATGATTCCTTTATCCTAAGGGGACCACAAAGGAGACTCCCATGGAACGCCCGATCGGTGATGTCGAACTGTCCGGCATTCCCCTTTACAAGAAAGGAAAGGTCCGCAACGTGTTCGAGGTCGACGACCGGCTGCTCATCGTCGCCACGGACCGCGTCTCGGCCTTCGACTGGGTCCTGCCGTCCCTCATCCCCTACAAGGGGAAGGTCCTGACCCAGCTTTCGAAGTTCTGGTTCGACTTCGTCCGCCTGGTCTGCCCGAACCACCTCATCGCGACCGACCTCAAGGATTTCCCCGCCGCGCTGCTCCCCTACAAGGACGTTCTCGAGATGCGGTCCATGCTCGTCCAGAGGACCGAGGTCATCCCCGTCGAGTGCGTCGTCCGGGGCTACATCTCGGGCTCCGGGTGGAAAGAGTACAAGGCCGCGGGCAAGATGAGCGGCATCAAGCTTCCCAAGGGCCTCAAGGAGTCCGACCGGCTCGAAGAGCCCCTGTTCACGCCCTCGACCAAGGCCGAGCACGGCCACGACGAGAACATCTCCTTCAAGG
>VGJG01000533.1 GCA_016867615.1 Candidatus Aminicenantota bacterium
CGACAAACGCGCCCAAATCACCCGGCTGAAAGTCTGGGCGGGAAACGTCTATGTGTCGCTCCACTCCCTGCTCAGCGAAAAAGCGGTCGAGCTCCACACCGCCGACGCATCGGTGTATTTCCTGGAAAAGGGCCTCGTCCGCCTCGACGTCCTGGAGAACGAGCGGACCGAGATCCTCGTCTTTGAGGGAACGGTGGAGATCGCCGGCTCCGAGGGGTCGAACATCCTGGGCGCCGGACAGAAGATCGAGGTGGCCGGCGGGCGCTTCCTCTCGCGGCCGGGCCGTCTGAGCGCCGCGGCCGGGGACGGTTTCGACGAATGGAACGCCGAGCGCGACGCCCTCGTCGACCGGAAAGCGGCCGGTCGCTACCTGCCCGAGGAGATTTGGGAATACGAGCCCGAGCTCGACGCCTACGGCGACTGGGTTCACATCGCCCCCTACGGCCATGTCTGGGTCCCCCGCGGCATGGGGGCCGGCTGGAGGCCCTACTACTACGGACGCTGGACCTGGATCCCCTTCTGCGGCTGGACCTGGGTCAGCTATGACCCCTGGGGCTGGGCGCCCTTCCACTACGGGCGCTGGCACTGGGACCCCTTCTACGGCTGGTACTGGATCCCCTCGAGCCTCTGGGGCCCCGCCTGGGTGAGCTGGTGGTGGGGCTGGGACTACTACGGCTGGGCCCCCTTGAGCTGGTACGGCTATCCGGGAGTCGTCATCAACAACAGGTACTATTCCCGCTACACCGGCAATTATCCGAACAACTCCGCCGCCCTGACCGTCGTCCGCAAGAACCAGCTCAAAGCGCCCGACATCTCCCGGGAAGCGTTGCGCGCCGAAAATTTCAGGGACGTGGACCGCATCGCCATGAGCACCGACCTCAAGCTGGCCCCGCGCCCCGAGTCGATGAGGGGCGTGGCCGTCGAGAGGATCGAGGGCGGTAAAGTCCTCCTCCGCAGCCGGGAGACTCCCGTTTCCGAGGAACGCGTCATCAGGGGACGGGGATCGAGGGCGGAAGAGGACCCCGGCCGCGGGTCGGCCGTCCGAGGCCGCGACCAGGGCGCGCTGTCCCGCGGCGGGGAGAAGTCCGGGCCCCCGGCCGGGGAGACTTCCCCCGACCGCTCCTCGCCCCGCGTCTCGGAGAGGCCGTCCCGAAGCCAGCCCGAGGGCGGGACCTCCCGCCCCGACACTTCGTCGAAGGAGACGGAAGAGCGAAAGATCAAGAAAAAAGAGGATGAGTCCGAAGGCCGGGCCGCCTCCCTGTCGAGAGGATCGTACGGCTATCCCCCGTCCTCCGAAAGCGGGCGGAGCCGGCAGACCGAGCGCTCGTCCTCCTGGAGTTCGAGCCTCTCGGTGGGCAGGATCTACGACCGGATCGTCAGCCGCGGCTCGTCTTCCTCCTCCTCGTCCGGTTCGAGCTCCAGGGCGACGGTAAGCTCCCGAAGCGGCGGCTCTTCCTCGGCATCTCGGAGCGGCGCGTCGGCCTCCTCGCGGTCCTCGAGCGGTCCGAGCCGCTCCTCCTCGAGCTCCGGCTCCAGCGCCCG
>VGJG01000534.1 GCA_016867615.1 Candidatus Aminicenantota bacterium
GGCCGTGCTTGTAGAGAGTGACGAGCGTCTTCTCCATGGCCTTCTTTTCTCTCTCCAGCCGTGCGCGGAGGGAGGGGATGGAGCGGCGGAGCGCGGCCAGCTCCTGGGACGTCTTGGCCGTCTGGACGCTCAACAGGCTGAGCTCGTTCCTGATGAGGGATTTCTGGAGCAGGATGCGCTCCAGCGAGGAGAGCGTCGTCAGCTTCCTGGTCTCTTCCCTGGCGATCCGGTCCCGGACGTCCTGGATCTGGCGCCGGATCTGGGCCAGCCTCTGGTCAAAACCGGAGGTGTCCTGTCCGGCCGCCGGGAGGGCGGACCCGGCCGCCAGGGCGAGGAGGAGAGCCGAGCGGATGAAGCGCATCACTTTCGGGTGACGTAAATGATCCCCCCGACGACCCCCACGGCCAGCCCGACCGCCACGTCGGCCACGAGCGAAAAGGAGACCGCGGTCGCGGCCGCGACGCCGTAGAAGCGGAAGACGACGACGTAGGCGCTCTCCCGGAGGCCGAGCCCCCCGATGGTCACGGGGACGGTCTGGAGGAGGAGGACGATGGGAATGAAGATGAAATAGTCGAGGAGAGGCACCCCGATCTTCAGGGCGAGTCCGATGAGGAAATAATACAGGATGACGTTGATCTGGAGCACGAACGCCCAGGCCAGGGCCAGGAAAAAGGGCCCTTTCTTCCGGCGATAGGAGACGATGACTTCCCTGAAGTCCCGGACCTTGGAGGCCGGCCGACTGAGGCGTCCGCCGGCGGACAGGCGGTCGAGAAACCGTCCCGACACCGGGGAAAGAAAGAAGGCTGCGGCCAGGAGCCCGGCCAGGCCGGCCAGGAGCGACACCCAGATGAGCGGCACGCTTCGGGCCATGTCCAGCCGGAACAGCGAAGCCGTCAGGGCGAAGAAGAAGAGGACGATGAGGCCCGTGACCCGCTCCACGACCACGACGGCCGAGGACTTGACGAGCGAGCGGGACTGCTTCGACCCGTCCCAGATGCGGACCACGTCCCCCCCGAACCGGGTGGGGAGGAAATTGTTGAAGAACGTCCCGACCAGATAGGAGCGCACGAGGAATCCGAGGGGCGGGTCGTCGCCCTGGGCGCGGGCCAGGATCTGCCAGCGGTAGGCGGAGACGACCAGGCCGACGACATGGAGCGAGAGGGCGACGGCCAGCCAGGCCGGGTTGATGCCGGCCAGGCTGCGACCGATGCCGCGCAGGGAGGTCTTGGCCGCCAGAATGTAGACCAGCAGCGACAGGCTGACGATGATCCTGAAGGCCAGCCAGGCGAGTCTTCTCCGGGTCATGGCGCCCGCGGCTTCCCTAGCCCTTGAGGATCTTGAAGATGAGGATGATCAGGATGACGGCCGGGGCGAGGTACTTGATGGCCAGGGACCAGGGCCTTTCGAGCCTGAAGCGCGGCGCCCCGGAGCGGATCTCCCGCGCCGCGTTCCTCGCTTTCCAGACGTATCCCGTGAAGACGGCGATGAGCAGGGCTCCCACGGCCAGGGCGATGCTGCCGAAGATGAAATCCATC
>VGJG01000535.1 GCA_016867615.1 Candidatus Aminicenantota bacterium
CGGCCGACGATGAGGACGTCCACGTCCTTTCGCCATGAGAAATAGTCTATGGCCTCGGCGATCTCACGGGCCGCCCCCTCGCCCTGGACCTTGACCGGATAGAGAAGAATATGGAGGGAGGCGAAACGGCGCCGGAGCGTGCGGATGATGTCCACGACGGCCGCTCCCCGCGGGGAGGTGACCAGCCCGATCGTCTTGGGCAGCTTGGGCAGCTTCTTCTTGCGGGCGGGGTCGAACAGCCCCTCGGCCCGGAGCTTGTCCCGGAGCTGCTCGAAGGCCATCTGCAGGGCGCCCTTGCCCTTGGGCTCCATGAGCTCGGCGATGAGCTGGTATTCGCCCCGCGGTTCGTAGACGCCGACCCGGCCGCGGCAGACGACCTTCAGGCCGTCCTTGGCCTCGAAGCCCAGCTTCTGGGCGCTGCTCCGGAACATGACCGCCCGCAGCTGGGAGCGCTCGTCCTTGAGGGTGAAGTACACGTGCCCCGACTGGTGCCGGTGGAAGTTCGACACCTCGCCCTCGACCCACAGCAGGGGGAGGGAGGTCTCCAGGGAGAGCTTGACCATCTGGGTCACCTGGGAGACGGTGAGGACCTTGGCCGGGGGAGCGGACCGGTCAGTCGCCATGGCTCTCCTCGACCAGATGCTCGCGCCGGACATCGAGCGCCCGGCCCGTTTCGGCGTCGACCTCGAGGAACAGGGCCGACAGGACCAGCCCGTTCCTGCCGGGCTCGAAACGCTGGGGGACGGCGGTCAGGAAGCGGGCCAGGGCCTGCTCTTTGCGGATGCCGATGACCGTGCTGTTGCCGCCGGCCATGCCGGCGTCCGTCAGGTAGGCCGTCCCGCGCGGCAGGATGCGCTCGTCGGCCGTGGGCACGTGGGTGTGGGTGCCGATGACGGCCGACACCCGCCCGTCGAGGTGCCAGCCCATGGCCTGCTTCTCGGAAGTCGCCTCGGCGTGGAAGTCGACGACGACGATGGGCGTCTCGAGCCGGATCTTTTCCAGGGCCTCGTCGGCCGCCCGGAAGGGGCAGTCGAGGGGCTCCATGAAGACGCGGCCCTGCAGGTTCAGGACACCGACCTTGCGCCCCCCCCGGTCGACGAACACCCCGTATCCCCGTCCCGGGTTCCCCGGGGGATAGTTGGCCGGCCGCAGCAGGCGCGGCTCGCGGTCCATGTAGGCCAGGGCCTCCTTCTTGTCCCAGATGTGGTTGCCCGAGGTCAGGACGTCGGCCTCGGCCAGAAGGTCCCGGCCGATGTCCTCGGTCAGGCCGGACCCGCCGGCGGCGTTCTCGGCGTTGACCACGACGAAGGTGGGCGCGTGCCGGGCCGTGAGCTCGGGCAGAAAACGGCGCATCGCCTGGCGTCCCGGGCGGCCGATGACGTCGCCCAGGAAGAGGATGCGGACGCTACCGGGCATACTCGACCGCCCTCATCTCCCGGATGACCGTGATCTTGATCTGGCCGGGATAGTCCAGCTCGTTCTTGATCTTCTGGGCGATCTCCTTGGCGATGATGGCGGCCCGGTCGT
>VGJG01000536.1 GCA_016867615.1 Candidatus Aminicenantota bacterium
ACGGCCGCGGCCAGGCGGGCCAGGGAGACTCGGACGCCCATGCCGCCCTGAATGAGGGGAAAAGGCACGTGGATGTCCCCGATGTCCAGGGGAGGGATGTTCATGGTTCGCCTCCTATTTTCGCGACGACTAAACAGGCGTTCCCTCCGCCGAAGCCGAAGGAATTGCTGAGCGCCGCTTTTAGATCAAGGTTTTCCGCCCGGCCCGCAACATAATCCAGGGGGCATTCCGGATCGGGCTCCCGGTAGTTAATGGTCGGGGGGACGATGCCCGTGGACATGCTCATGACCGTGGCGATGAACTCAACCGCCCCGGCGGCGGCCAACAGGTGGCCGATCATGGATTTGACGGAGCTGACTTTGAGGCGCCGCGCCTGCGGGCCGAAGACCGCCTGAATGGCCGCACTTTCGCGGCTGTCGTTGATGACCGTGGACGTTCCGTGAGCGTTGATGTAACCGACGTCCTCGGGTTTCAGGCCGGCATCGTCCAGGGCTCGCCGCATGACCCGGATCATGCCGTCGCCCGCGGGATCCGGAGCGGTGATGTGATAGGCGTCGGCCGTGTTGCCGTATCCGGCCGCTTCGGCATAGATGCGGGCGCCGCGCCCTTGCGCGTGGTCGAGGCTCTCGAGGACGACGACGCCGGCCCCCTCTCCCATGACGAAGCCGTCGCGCCCCTTGTCGAACGGCCGCGACGCGCCCTCGGGGTCGTCGTTCCGGCGCGACATGGAACGGTTGGCGCAGAATCCTCCGTAGGCCAGGGGCGTGAGGCAGGCTTCGGAACCGCCGGCGAGCATCACGTCCGCGTCCCCCCGTTGAATAATCCGCAGGGCATCCCCGATGGCATTGGCGCCCGTGGAGCAGGCGACAGAGGGGGCGGAAAGCGGGCCTTTCAGGCCGAAGCGGATGGAAACTTGGCAAGCGGCCATGTTCACCAAGAGCTTGCTCACGAAGAAGGGGTCCAGGGACCCGGGCCCGCGCCGGGCCACTCGGGCGTACCCGCCCTCGATGGTCTCCGAACCCCCGATGCCGGAGCCGATAATGACCCCCGCGCGATGAGCGACGAACGGAAATCCCTGAAGTCCGCTGTCGGCCATCGCCATGTCGGCCGCGGCAACGGCGAATTGGGTGAACCGGTCCATCCGGCCCGCGGACTTCCGGTCGATCCACCGCTCCGGGTCGAAATCCCGGACCTCGGAGGCCATGGTCGAGGGGTATCCGGTCGGGTCGAAACGGCTCAGGCGGGCGATCCCGTTTCTCCCGGAGACGAGGCCGCGCCAGAATTCATCCAAGCCGGTCCCGACGGACGAAACGACGCCCATCCCGGTGACGACCACTTTGTGTTCCTTGGTCATAATCAACAATCAGACATATTATTGAGGAGCTCTCCATCGACTGCCCGGCTGAGGGTCCTTTCTTAGTTGCCTCCTCAGCCCGCCCGTCGCAACCATTTTAACTCTTCCCGTCTCTAAAAGCCATTTTTCGCGCTGAGCGGAGATGGATTATTCATAAAAGTGGAAAGTGG
>VGJG01000537.1 GCA_016867615.1 Candidatus Aminicenantota bacterium
TGACGCTTGTCCACCTGAAATCCCTGTTTCCCGACCTGCTCGGCGATATGGGCCGTGGTGACCGAGCCGAACAGACGGTCGTCCTCGCCGGCCTGCATCGGCACGGTGACGGACACCTTCGACATCTCCTGGGAAAGCTTCTCGGCGGCGCGGCGCGCCTTGCTGTCGCGCGCTTCCCTCTGGCGCTCGGCTTCCTTGAAGATCTGCGCCCCCGCGCCGCCGGCCGGGATCGCCAGCCGGGACGGGATGAGGAAGTTGCGGCCGTAGCCGTCGGCGACCCTCACCGATTCGCCGCGCTTGCCGAGGCCCTGAACATCCACGAGCAGGATGACATCCATCGAAACCTCCTGGCCGGTCGCAACGGGGCGGCCGGCTCCGTTCGTTCCTACCGGTACTGTTCGCTCGTGAAGGGAAGCATCGCCAGGGCCCGGGCCCGCTTGACGGCGCGCTTGATCTGCGCCTGGTGCTTGTTGCAGCATCCGGAGACGCGCCGCGGGACGATCTTGCCGCGATCGGTGATGAACCTCTGCAGGCGCTTCTCGTCCTTGTAGCCCACGAACGGGACCTTCTCGAAGCAGAGCTTGCAGTACTTCCTCTTCAGCCCCCTCGGGGAGTCGCTGTCCTTCGCCACTTCGGGCTCCTTCCTCCTCACGACCCGTGCCGGGCCGGGACCGCCGAGCGATCGGCGCCCGGCCTCCTTGAATCGCATCCACTCCTAGAACGGAAGCTCCCCCTCGACCGGGGGCCCCTCGTCGGGCCCCCTCTCCGGCTCGCCGCCGGACGCGGTCCCGGACTCGCCCTCCGGAACCTGGCGGTCGAGGACCTGCATTCGATCCACGACGACTTCGAGGCTCTGGCGTCTTCCTCTCTCGCTCTGCCAGACCCTCGTGTGCAGCCGGCCCTCCACGAAGACGGCCGTCCCCTTGTGCAAGCGCGGCCCGTAGAGTTCCGCGCCACGCCCCATGGCGATGACGTCAACGTAGGTCGTCTCTTCCCGCCACTCCCCGCCGCGGTCCCGGAACCGCCGGTTGCTGGCCAGGCTGAACGCCGCCACGGGCGTGCCCGACGGCGCGTACCGGACTTCGACGTCCCGGGTCAGACGGCCCGTCAGAAAGACCCTGTTGACAGCCGCAAGCCGGACTTCGCTCATGCGGCCCTCCACGCAGAGGTCGCCAGACCCCTACTCCGACGGCTCGGGGGCGGTGACGCCTTCCCCGGCCGGCTCCGTTCCCGCGGCGCCCGCTTCGGCCGGCGGGACACCCGGCTCCACGACCGGCACCGGCGGACCTTCGCTGATGACGGTCATGTGACGCATCAGCGACTCGTTCAGGCGGCACCGGCGATCGATCTCGGC
This sequence comes from Candidatus Aminicenantota bacterium, assembly GCA_016867615.1. Taxonomy (GTDB): domain Bacteria; phylum Acidobacteriota; class Aminicenantia; order Aminicenantales; family JAFGAV01; genus JAFGAV01. Next base: position 1,355 of record VGJG01000537.1, read on the forward strand.
GAGGATCTCCTGATTCCCGCCGAAACGGATCAGGGCGTAGATCCCCTCCTTCTTCTTGTTGATCTCGTAGGCGAGCTTGCGCCGGCCCCAGCGTTCGACGTTGACGACTTCTCCCTGGCGCGACGTGATGATCCCCTGGATGCGCTCGATCTCCTCCTCGGCG
>VGJG01000538.1 GCA_016867615.1 Candidatus Aminicenantota bacterium
AAAACCGTAGTAGATTTCCGATCCCCTGTCGCCGAGAATCGAAGCCACGGTCCGCACTCCGCGACCTGAGTCGGTGGGGATATCGCGCCAGTTGTTGGCGTGCAGGATGGCGCTGACCAGCAGGGCCATGGGCACGGTCCAGACCACGGGCAGCCAGGAAAAGCGTCCGGTCTGGACGACCCACGATCCCAGGGCGCCGAGGATGCCGAAATTCAGGAAAACGGCCAGGTCTCCGAGAGCCCGGGATTTAAGGAAGGTGTAGAACAGGCCGATGATCACGCCGGCGCCGCCGATATAGAGAAGAGTGCGGCCGGCGAGGTGCGCCAGGGTCAGCCCCAGACCGGACCCGACGGCGAACAGGACGCCGGCGGCGGCGGCGACCGCTCCCGGCCTCAGCCAGCCCCTGACCAAAGCGCCGCTGACCGGCGTCACATCGCGGTCGAGGCCGCGCCGAAAGTCGAAGACATCGCTGAGCATGTTGGCCGCCGTATGAAGAACGACCATGGCCAACAGGGAAAGAATGAACCATCCGGTCCGGAGAGGAGACTCGGCGACGGTTACGGCCAGAGAGGCGCCGAACGCCACGGGCATGGTCGATGCGGGAAGCGCCCAGGGCCGGGCGGCCGTCAGCCATTTTCTCAGTGCGCGGACATCTTTGGCGTCTGGGTCCGTCATGCCGCGGTATATACCATACCGGAGGAACCCGGTCAATTTCGTCCCGAACAGCCCGACGCGAATCGAACGCGTTGCGGATCTCCGAGCGTTGTTTCCCGAATCCCGGCGTCCCTGCCCGTCGTGGTTCAGGGATCGAACAGGGCGGCGAATTCGGCCAGGACCATGGCCGTCGCTCCCCAGACCTTGCAGCCGTCGAAGTCATAATAGGGGATTTCGAACTGCCGCCCTCTGAACTTCCGACACTCCCGCCGAGATGCGGAAGGGTCGAGCAGCCTGAGCAGGGGGGCTTCGATGAGCTCGGCCACCTCCTCGGCGTGCGGCCGGCAGGCCGGCGGCCGGGGAACCGAAGCCACCACGGGATGAATGCAAAAGTTGCTGGGGGGAATGTACAGAGGGGTCAGCCGCCCGAGAACGCTCACCCCGGCCAGGGAAACGCCCAGCTCCTCATTCGTCTCCCTCAGGGCGGTCTGGACGGGCGTCTCGGAGCCGTGACGTTCGCCTCCGGGAAGCGAGACCTGTCCCCGGTGATGAAGCACGGTCTCCGTCCGCTTGGTCAGGTAAAAGAAGAGCCGGCCGCGACGCGGAAAGAGAAGCAGGAGGACTCCGGCCTGGAGGCAATCGCCGCCCACGTCCGGATAGGTCATGTCGCCGGCACGCGGATGGGGCGCCATCCGGAGCTGCGCTGCCGGACCGGGCAGGGGAGATCGAAGACGCGCCTCGAGAAAGCGGACGACCGCAACGCTCCCCGCCTTCCTTTCTCGCGCGGGGCATGAACCCCGCATTGCTGCCAAGGGGGCGCGCCCCCCGGGAACCCCCGACGACCGTATTTTACCGGTCTTCG
>VGJG01000539.1 GCA_016867615.1 Candidatus Aminicenantota bacterium
GAGACGAGCCACGTGGCGGGGGAGGGAGCCGTCGACGATGCCCGTATGGGAGGACTCCATCAGGGAGTGGACGAGGAACTCGTCGTCCTTGATGCGCAGGGTGAATGTCCCGGGGGTGAGGGTGATCGAGTTGCCGAGGATGACCCGGGCGGTGACGTTGGGCAGCCGGGCCTTGAACCGGACCAGCCGGGGGTCGATGGGCATGCGGGGATGGAGGACGGCGTAGGCCACCTGCAGGCTGGAGAGAACGATCTGGCCTATCAGCCAGGGGATGTAGAGCGCCAGCCGGGCGACGCGCAGCGAACGGCCGGCGGCGATCTTCAAGGTGAAGTACAGATGGCGGTTGACCCGGAGGTGCAGGAGCGTCACCAGCAGCGCGGAGGCGACGCCCGCGCCGATGTGGAACGCGTCGTAGCGGCCGCTCAGGAGGAGCCACAGCCCGAGGAGCACGGCGAACTGAAGGAGTGTGCCCCTGAGGAACGCTTTTTTCACGGCTTCCGTCCCGAAGAGAATTTTTACGAATCTCCTTCTTAGCACAAGAATATTCCCCTGTCAAAAAGAGAGTCTCCCATCAAGCAAGCCGTTTCTTCGGCCCCGGAACGCGTCCGGGCTAATACCGGAGGGCGTAGCCCAGGGACAAGCGGGGGATCGTGCGGCCGTCCCAGGGGATGAACAGCAGGCGGTAGTCGAAGCGCACGCCGGAGCGGCCGTCGAGGGGGAAATGGACGGTGGCCGCGGGCCCGACGTAGGGCTCGCTCGAGACGCGCGAGGTGAACTCCCTCAGGACGTCGACCTCGCGGGTCTCGGAGACATGAAGAATGCCCCAGCCGATCCCGGCGTCGAGCACGATCCGCCCTCCGGCGAACTCCCAGCGGAGGAGGACGCTCACGCCGGCGCTCAGGCCCGTGCTGGTGACGGCCAGGCCCGGCGTGTAGGAGGGTTCTTCCGGGTCGTAATAATAGAAGAGCTCGGGCTCGAGGCGGAGGCCGTCCCCCGCAGGGAGGTTGAGGCTCAGGCCCAGGGTGAATGAAGACCGGAATTCCCCCAGAGCGCTGCCCAGGCAGAGGGAGAGTTCGCGCTCCCCGCCGCCCTCCGCCCTCGCGGCCGTGACGAGCAGGAGGAGCGCGGCCGCCCAGGCCGCCGTCCGGAAATTCAAGACCACACCCCGGATCTGATACGCATAAGACAGGGACAATACCCGTTTCGAAAGTCAAAAATCAATAGACTGCCGTCCGGCCGGGGCTAGAAGACGACAAAGGCTCCGGCGGCCAGCCGAAGAAAGCATCCCTCGCCTCCCGAGAGGAAGACCCCCCTGGCCTCGAGGTTCAGGCCGGAGCCCGCTCCGAGTTTGGCCCTCAGGCCTCCCAGGACCGAGGCGGAGAAACGGCTTCGGGCATGAATTTCCCTCGGCTCCGGGGGCCGTTCGTCCAGGGTCGAGAGATAAATGAAGCCCGCCCCGAGGCCGCCATAGGGCGTCAGAAGCCCGCCCCTCCCTCCGAGGGAGAGGATTCC
>VGJG01000540.1 GCA_016867615.1 Candidatus Aminicenantota bacterium
CGGCCGGGGAGCGGCTGGAGCAGGCGCGGGCCTATATCGGGCTGTCCATGTCCTACTATTACCTCAAGGACGAGCCCTCCGCGGACAAATGGGCCAGGAAAGTTCTGGAGGTCGCGCCGCGGGTCATGGTCGAAGTGCCGCAGTACCCCATCAGCTACGTCCAGTTCTTCGGCCGCGTACGGAACGAATACTTCAAGGGCGCTCCGCCGCCCGGGTCGGCGGAGCCGATCGCCAAGACGGCTCAAGCAGCCCCGGACACGAAGCCCCAGGCGGAAACCAAGCCGCCTCCGGCCAAGGAGCCGCCGCCGGCCTCTCCCCCTCAGACGGCTCCGGTTGCGGCCCCTGTTCCGGCCCCGGCCGTCTCCGAGACCCCCAGGGCCAAATCCACACCGGATACCGCCAGGCCTCCCTCTCCCATCCCGCCCGTAGCGGCCGTCCGCCCGGGCGGGCGCTTTCAGGTCATGTTCCACGCCTCCAATTGGACGATCGACCCGCTCCTCAACATCGTGGAGGCCTTGGTCAGGGACAAGATCGGCGAGGAGATCGTCGGCCAGGTCAGCGGGGAGTTGAGGAAGAAATACTTCACCCTCGTCGAGGCCGGCTCGGAGCATGCCTTGGACTTCGATTCCAGCGGCTCGAATTTCGGCCTCGAGATCAGGTATTTTTCCCGGGGATGGGGAGGCTCATTCAGCCTGGGTTTGGCCTTCGACCGGACCAGCATCCGCCTGGCCCTCGACGGCCGGGTCAAGCGGTCCTTCACCAACGGCACTTCGGTCGCGGCCGAGGCCCAGGGCACTCTGACCACCGACCTGTCCTCGACCGTTCTCAGCTTTCGCTGGGACATCTCACCGGCCGCCCGTCTCACCCCCTTCGTCATCCTCGGCCTGGGGATCACGCCCTTCGAGGGCAGGGTGAGCTATGAGTATGCGGGCACGTACGACGCCGTCATCTTCAAGGACACAATCTCGGGCGGCGAGGAGAAAACGTTCAGCGAGCTCGCCGAGGAGCAGGAGTTTCAGCTGATCGACGTTTTCGTCGTCCTGCAGCTGGCCCTAGGGCTGGACATTGAAATTTATAAGGGTCTGACGGGAGTGGTCGAGGCCGGCTTTTGGAACGGCTTTTATCTGCGGGGCGGCCTGGGCTACCGCTTCTGAATCCGCCCGTCCCTCGCGTCTGCGCCCCTGGTCCATTTCCGCGGCCAAAAACAATCGGCTCACTTCCACTTCGTGTGGCTCAGCCGGCCTCGGTAGGCCTATTACCCGGACGTCAGCGCTGAGCCGGGTTAAGGCGCCGGAATCGCCCCTAGGCCCCCATAGCGGAAGGGGGGCCCCATCGGCTTGCCGATGGGGGGGAACCGACGGGACTGGTTCCCCAGGGGGCCTAGGGGCGATTCCGGCGCCTTAAGCCCGCAATAATCGCCCCGGACATTCAGGCCGGCTGAACTCTTTGCGAAACCAACCCACAGAGAATGGAAGAGAGCCAAGTATTCACTGGTCTCCGT
>VGJG01000541.1 GCA_016867615.1 Candidatus Aminicenantota bacterium
CGCTTCTTCCAGGAAAAGGGCTTCCGCTCGGTCGTAAGCTACAACGGCCGGGCTTTCGACCTGCCGCTCCTCGAAACCCGCTTCGTCCTCAACCGGCGCCCTTTACGGATCGCGGAGCTGCCCCACCTTGACTTTCTCTTCCCCGCCCGCATCCTGTGGAAGCACAAGCACGACAGCTGCCGTCTCTGTCACCTCGCCCGGGAGGTCGTCCAGACCGGACGGTCCGAGGACATCCCCTCGGCCGAAATCCCCCTGCGCTATTTCGAGTACCTGCGCAGCCGCGATTTCTCCCTGATCGAGCCCATCCTCTACCACAACCAGGAGGACATCCTGTCGCTCCTGGCCCTGGTCGTCAGCGGCGCCGTGCTCGTCCAGAGGAGCGCCGCCGAGGAATGGACCGAGGAGGCGGACGGCATGGACCTCTACGGCGTGGGCCGCATACTGGAGCGGGTCAAGCGGTCCCGCGAGTCCGTCCGCGTGTTCCAGCGCGCCGTGGGCGGCCGCCTGACGTCGGACATCGCGGTCAAGACCCGGATCAAGCTTTCGCAGCATTTCAAGAAAGAGGGACGGCACGGGGAAGCGGTCGCCATCTGGCGGGAGCTCGTCTCCGGGAACCGGGCGGCGGGCTCCCGGGAGCTGCACATCTACAGGGAGCTGGCCGTTCATTACGAACACCAGGAGAAGAACCCGGAGGAGGCCATCCGGTTCGCCGAGGAGGGGCTGGCCCTGTCCAGGGGCCTTTCCTCCGGCCTCCACGAGGATTTCAGCCGCCGACTGAAGAGGTTGCGGTCCAAGGCCAGGGAGGCCGTGAAAGAAAGACGGAAGAGGAAACGCCCGTGACCCCCGCCCCGCGCAACCGGGCCAAGGGATCGCCGCGCTCCAAGTTCGGCGCGTTCCTTCGTGCGGCGCGTCTCAAGAAAACCCGGACGCGGGAGCTTGTTTTCAACGAGATCTTCTCCCGCTCCCCGCTCCACCTGAACGCCGCCGAAGTTCACGAACGGCTGCGCGCCAAGGGCCATCGGGTCTCCCTGGCGACCGTCTACCGCACTCTCAAGCTCATGGTCAGGAGCGGTTTGGCCAGCGCCCTGGACCTGGGCGAGGACCACAGCCATTACGAGCCCGAGACGAACCGCCCCGGTCACGGGCACCTCATCTGCCTCTCCTGCGGCCGCGTGCGGGAGTTCGAGCACCAGGAGCTGCGCGCGCTCCTGGCCCGGGTGGGGGAGGCCGAGGTCTTTCATATGAAAAAATACTCCCTCCAGGTGTTCGGCGCCTGCCGGGAGTGCCGGGACAAATAAAGAGGAAGCGGACATTGAAAGCCATGATCCTCGAGCGGTTTGCTCCCGCCGAGGAAGCCCCCCTGAAGTCCATTGAACTCCCCGTTCCCGAGCCGGGGGAGGGGGAGGTCCGGGTGGGCGTCAAGGTCTGCGGGGTCTGCCATACGGACCTCCACATCGTCGAGGGCGAGCTGCCCGAGACCCGGCTGCCCCGCATCCCGGGA
>VGJG01000542.1 GCA_016867615.1 Candidatus Aminicenantota bacterium
GATCCAGGCCAAGCTGTTCGACAAAGTTCGCGGCGGGTTGAGTTCCGAGGAGTTCGCCCTCCACGTGGAGAGGGTCCATCGACGCCAGAGCGACCCCTACACCGAGGCCGAGCTCATCCTCAACAGGTTGAGATGAAGATACGCGGTACGGACCACGTCGCCGTAGCGGTCAGGAGCCTTGAGGACCGCCTGGGAATCTGGGAAGTCCTTATGGGGGTGAAGCCCTCTCCGGTCGAAGAGCTGCCCGAACGCGGGGTGCGGGCGGCGCGCTTCGAACCGCCGGGCGGGACGGCCGTCGAGCTCGTCGCCCCGCTGGGACGGAATTCGCCCCTGAGCGGTTTCCTGGAGTCCCGGGGGGAGGGGATCCACCATCTCTGCTTCGAGGTCGAGGATATCGACGGGGCCGTCGGGGAGCTGAAAGCCCGGGGCTTTGAGCTCGTTCAGGAACGTCCCGTCGCCGGAGCCCGAGGCACGCGCATCGTGTTCCTCCATCCCAAGTCCTGCGGCGGAGTTCTGGTGGAGCTCATGGAACCCGGGAGAGCCCGGGATCAGGGATGATCTTGGGCGGCCAGGGTCGCGATCCATCGGGAGAACGCCCGGGCGTCCTCCAAGTCCGAGGCGTCGGGATGGGTGGACGCTGAGGCCGCCATGTCCGCCCAGGCCTCGTGCTCCGGCGATCGCTTCAGGACTTCGAGGGCTTGAAGCGATACTTTCCCCCGGCAGGTGAACGTTCCCAGGACCCGGGCCCTGCCGGCCAGGATGACGGCGTGCTCGACGGCTTCCCGGGACAGACGGTCGCCCGGCAGCGAGCCGTGCGTGGAGAACAGGGCGATCTTCCGTCCGGCCGGAATTTTTTTCAGGAACGTTTCCACGGCGAAGGGCACGCTGTGGGACTGCACGGGAAAGCCGATGAAGACGACCTTGTAGCCCTCCAGGTCCGCCGCCTTCTCCAGGGGGAGCAGCGCCTTGGGCTGCTCCAGGGCTTCATGGACGGCCTCCGCCACGGCCCGGGTGTTCCCCGTCCGGCTGAAATACGCGACCAGGTATTTTTTCACGGAGGGTATTCTTCCACAGCACCCCTGAAAAATCCAGTCATTCCGGATCCAGGGGCAGGGAGACCGTGACCGTTGTGCCCCGGCCCGGACGGCTCGAAACCCGGAGGGTCCCGCCGTGGTCCTCGATGATCTTCTTGGCGATGGGCAGCCCCAGGCCCGTTCCCGAGGGCTTGGTGGAATAATAGATGTCGAAGATCCTGTCCAGAATTTCGGGGGGCATGCCCGATCCCGTGTCGTCGATGACCACCACCGCCCGCCCGTCCTCCCCGGAGGCGCGGACCGTGATCGTTCCTCTTTTCGGGATCGACTCCAGGGCATTGATGACGAAGTTGCGCAGGGCGGTCTTGAGCTTGGAACGGTCGGCCCGAACCCGGAGGGGCTCCGGCGCATAGGATTCCCGGATGGCAATCCGTCCGGACAGGATGTTTCGATAGGGCGTCAGGGT